>JAGLDI010000209.1 GCA_023145655.1 Desulfuromusa sp.
AAAAATGAGAAGTTTCTGGTGGTCAGTGGAAAAGGATTGATCCGCTTCAGAAAGATTGGCAGTGAGGAGATTATTGAGTACGCTGTTACCGGCGACAAACTTGAAGTTATAGATATTCCGACTGGCTATACCCATAACATCAGCAATACTGGTGATACAAATATGGTGACCGTCATGTGGGTGAATGAAGCGTTTGATCCTGATAACCCGGATACAATGTTTGAACCTGTATAAACCACAACCATTTTCACACGGAGCCAAGAAGTCACGGTAAAAACAATGGAGAGGCTTTGATTGAAAGCTTTGTACTCTCTGTGGCTTTGTGTGAGGTAGATTTTTATCTATTAAGAGGGCGGTATGGTAAGCGTTGGAAACACATTCGACCTGATTGAATCCGGTGAATCGCAGACCGTTGAATTCAAGACTTCTTTCGGTCGTGAAGCTATCGAAGCCCTTGTCGCTTTCGCTAATGTCCAGGGCGGCACTCTATTTATCGGTGTTGCTGATAATGGCACGATAATGGGCACCACTGTTGGCAAGGAAACCCTCAACGACTGGATGGGGCAAATCAAGTCCGTGACGAGTCCTACAATTATTCCGGATATCAGCGCTGAAACCCTGATGGGTAAGACCGTTGTTGTCATCAGCATTGATGAGTATCCGGTGAAACCTGTCAGTACCAGGGGTAAGTACTACAAGCGAATTGCCACAGCAAACCACCAACTCTCGCTTTCTGAAATAACTGATCTGTATATGCAGTCTTTGCAGCTTTCATGGGATTCCTACGAAGCCCCCCGTGCAACTCTGGGCGATCTCTCTATTGAAAAAATTGAAACTTTTGTTGAACAGGTCAATCAGGGAGGGCGTTTCAATCTGGAGACATCACCCCTGTCGGCACTCGAAAAACTGAAATATATCGTCAATAATCAGCCATCTTGGGCTGCACTGCTCCTCTTTGCCGAAGAACCGCCACGCCACCATATTCATATTGGTCGCTTCAAAACTCCGTCCATGATTATCGATGATCGCCAGATTACGGATACCCTGTTTGAGGCGGTAGATCAGGCGATGAAATTTATCGTTTCACACATCAGTGTAGCTTTCGATTTTGACGGCAACCTGCAACGCAAGGAACGCTTTGCCTATCCTTTGCCGGCGTTGCGCGAGGTGTTGTTGAATGCTGTTGTTCACCGCGACTACACCAATGCTTCAGATATTCAGATCAAGATTTTTGATGACAGTATCACCATCTTCAGTCCCGGAAAGTTGTATGGTGGGTTGAGTGTTGACGATCTGTCCACTGATCACTACCAGTCGCGATTGCGGAACAAACTGGTTGCCGAAGCCTTTTACCTGACAAAAAATATTGAAAAATACGGGAGTGGTTTTATTCGTATCCGCAAGGAACTGGAAGATTACCCGGAAATTTCTTTTTCTATCGAAGAGTCTGGTGACGGTGTTCTGGTAACGTTTACACAAGGTGAGGGAGTAAATGAGGGAGTAAATGAGGGAGTAAATGAGGGAGTAAATGAGGGAGTAAATCGCCTGCTCCTTCTGATAGGACAACAGCCGGGGATCAGACTCCCTGAGCTCTCTGAAATTTTGCAGACTCCTGTCAAAACCCTTGAACGTTGGATTAAACAACTGCGTGACGACAACCAGGTTGTATTTAAAGGTGCCTCCAAAAAAGGTGGTTACTATATTATTAATGACAATTAATTTAGTACATTGGGTACGTTGATTTGAAGCTATTCTCAACCGGAGCTACAAAGGCACGAAGAAGGTCTAATATTCTTGATGGTTACCCTGGAAAGCTTTGTACTTTTGGTTTCCTTTGTGACTTCGTGCCTCCGTGTGAGAACAAAAAGGTTGTATTGAGGGTTATATGAAAAAAATAAAAGTGATGACAGTTGTCGGTACCAGACCGGAGATTATTCGCCTTTCCCGTGTACTGGCAGCACTGGACAAATACACCGACCACATCCTCGTCCATACCGGTCAGAATTATGATTTTGAGCTGAATGAAGTCTTTTTTCAGGATCTGGAAATCCGTAAGCCCGATTATTTTCTTGAGGCTGCCGGTTCAAATGCTGCGGAGACAATTGGAAATACCATCATCAAACTTGACCCGGTTCTGGAGAAAGAGCAACCGGAAGCCATGCTTATCCTGGGTGATACCAATAGCTGCCTCTCTGCTATTCCAGCCAAGCGTCGTCAAATTCCGATCTTCCACATGGAGGCGGGTAATCGCTGCTTTGACCAGCGTGTACCGGAAGAGACCAATCGCAAGATCGTTGACCACA
Organism: Desulfuromusa sp.; assembly: GCA_023145655.1. Taxonomy (GTDB): domain Bacteria; phylum Desulfobacterota; class Desulfuromonadia; order Desulfuromonadales; family Geopsychrobacteraceae; genus Desulfuromusa. The sequence continues at coordinate 2,304 of JAGLDI010000209.1, forward strand.
CGGCTGATATCAACCTGACCTACAGCGACATTGCCCGCGAGTACCTGCTGCGGGAAGGATTGCCTCCCGATAGAATCATTAAAACGGGTAGTCCCATGTGTGAAGTGTTGCATCATTACGCTGACAAGATTGATTCATCAGATGTGTTGCAGCGGTTGGGACTAGAGGTTGATGATTACTTTGTTGTCAGTGCACACCGGGAAGAGAATATCGAATCTGACCAGAATTTCGGCAAGTTGGTGAATATCCTCAATGGTGTTGCTGAAAGGTTTAACAAACGGGTTATTGTTTCTACCCATCCCCGTACTCGCAACAGAGTGGAAAAAATGGGTGTTACTTTTCACGCTAAAGTGGAATTACTCAAACCCCTGGGTTTTTCTGATTACGTCCATCTGCAAAAAAAAGCTTTTGTCGTCCTTTCAGATAGCGGCACAATCAACGAGGAATCCTCAATCCTCAATTTTCCTGCATTAAATCTACGAGAAGCGCATGAAAGGCCCGAAGGGATGGAAGAGGCTGCGGTGATGATGGTTGGTCTTGAGCTGGATCGGGTTTTACAGGGGCTAGAGATACTCAAGGATCAACCGCGTGGTGATGAGCGATTGTTGCGCCAGGTGGCTGACTACAGTATGCCTAACGTGAGTGAGAAGGTTGTGCGCATTATTGTCAGTTATACCGATTATGTAAATCGCACTGTCTGGAAGAAGTATTAATAAGGAGCATTCAGTGCGAATACTGATAGTGACCAATCACTTCTGGCCGGAGAATTTTCGTATAAACGATCTGGCTCTTGGATTAAAAGAACGTGGCCATGATATTACCGTTTTTACCGGTGTTCCCGATTATCCAGGAGGGAAATTCTATGCTGGATATGGTGTTTTTAAACGTCGAACCGAAGATTATCAAGGTGTTCGAGTTGTCCGCTTTCCATTAATTCCCCGTGGTCAGGGGAAGAGTCTGAATCTGGTTTTTAATTATCTTTCTTCGATAATGTTTTCGTGCTTGGTTGCTCCCTTTTATTGTCGTGGAAAATATGATCTTATCTTTGTTTTTGATACCTCTCCGGTAACAATCGCTCTTCCTGCCATTTTGTTGAAAAGAATAAAAGCAGCCCCTCTCTTTATGTGGATTCTGGATTTATGGCCAGAGAGCCTTTCGGCAACTGGTGCTGTTACTTCTCCGAAAGCACTTAATGTTGTTAGAGGTCTTGTCCGGTTTATCTATAAAAATTGTGACAAACTGTTGATCTCTTCGCGAGGGTTTCAAGGGAGTATTGAAGAAACGGGAGGGTATAGTGGAAAACCAGTCTATTTTCCGAACTGGGTAGAACCCGAGTATCTGGTAGCACCTACAGATAGTTTTTCTCAGCAATTACCAGCCTTGCCATCTGGTTTTGTTGTTATGTTTGCCGGGAATATCGGAGCCGCACAGGATTTTGAAACAATTATTTCTGCGGCAGAAATGTTGCGCGAATATGAAGAGATCCATTGGGTGATTCTTGGAGATGGACGCAAAGCGGATTGGGTAAAGGGTCAGGTTGAACAAAAAAAACTCGATTCTCAGTTTCACCTGTTTGGGCGTTTTCCGGCAGAGACAATGCCTCTGTTTTTTTCCAAAGCAGACGCCTTGCTTCTTACTTTGAAAAGCGAACCTATATTCGCATTAACTGTACCGGGAAAACTCCAGTCATATATGGCTTCCGGCACTCCCGTTGTTGCTGCAATAGATGGGGAAGGGGCGGCATTAATCAATCAATCTAGGGCCGGATTGAGTTGCCCTGCTCAAAATCCTGATGATCTAGCAGAAAAAATACTGCAGCTTTATAAGATGACACCAGAGGAACGTAAAGCAATGGGGGACAATGGTCTTGAATATTGTTCTGAAAATTTTGAGCGCAATACCCTGTTTAGTAAACTTGAATCTTTGATGATTGACGAAATTGGTAAATAAAGTTTACAAGAATCCCGATGGTGTCAGGTTTTGAAATATGAGTTTTTACGCAAAGATTAAGAACTTCCGAGAGGGACAGACACCTGCGGAGCCAGTCCCCGGCTG
>JAGLDI010000021.1 GCA_023145655.1 Desulfuromusa sp.
GGGACGTAGTTGATAAATCCACTTATTTTGGAGTAATGGGATTTAACAACTACGTCCCCAAAAATCCCTTACAAATAGTATTGCTACAGTCTCCTAGCGTTTTTGTAAAGATTCATAGGCAGATACGGACAATATCATCCCACCCCCTATTATGACGGACAGTTGGGGAGTTTCCTGAATGACATACCACGCAAGTAGAGCGGCAATCACGGGCTGCAGACAACCAATCAGCGCTACTGATTTTGCCGGAAGTTGCTTCAAGCTGAAAGAAAGCAAGGTATGGGCTGTTGCGGTACTGAGAAGGCCGAGGAGGACAAGCTTGAACATATCCAGAGAGTTCAACATTCTGACCTGAGGATAATCAACAAACATTGCCAGCATTATTCCCACTGTTACCACCTGATGAAACATCAAACTGTCACTGGTCACGTTGTTGAAGTGGTATTTCTGGAACAAATTTCGGAGCGCAAAAAGCCCCGCTGAGAGGACACCCCATAAAATCCCCAAAGTAAAGGAGTCCTGCCAGTCTGTCGGGTTCGGACCAATCATGACTGCCAGGCCTGCCAGCATAAAAAGCCCGGCAAAAACATCTCTCGCTTTGATCCGCTGTCTGGTAAACAGTGGTTCAAGGATAATGGTGATAACAGGATAGGTGAAAAGAGCCAGCATACCAACGGCTACAGATGAAATCTGCATAGCATGAAAGAAAGCCACCCAATGTAAACCAAGGAGGATACCAAGCGCATAAACACCGGCATAAGCACGGATTCCAGTTAACCTTAACTTGCGTTTCTGCAGAAGGATAAACAGAATAAGGGCAATCGCAGAGATCACTCCGCGTAACTGGATGATAGAGACGGCATCAAGGGGGATTAACTTTGCAAATAACCCGGTGAGTGCCAGAAGGAAAGTTGCAAGATAAAGACTTGGTAAGCCAAGTCGGGCAGGCGGCAGTTCTGATAATTTAACGATAGTTTTAACCTCACACCAAGCGGGTCTATAAATCTATATCAATGTCGTGGCGACAAAAGATAGCAGGTGACCAAATGACCACCTGACAGTTATTTATTTACGGTTCTCTCCACCAAACAAAGGGGGATAGAATCGTAGAATTATCCATGATCCTCTCTCAACGCTTTTCGGGAAGCTCTATCCACCAGAGTGAACAGTCGATCAATACCATTTTTTTGTTTTGCTCTCTTATGTCCACGCACTTTAACCAGTTTACATTCCAGTTGATCGATCAACATATAAAATTGCTGGTACAGCTCAAAATTATTGAGGCGGATATTTTTATGAGAGCAATAATCATTTTGTTCTAATCGCTCGCGTCTTTGCGGTAAACTAACAATATTTTGTGAATCGGTATAGACAGTCACCTTATCCCCTGATGTCTGGATATCGTTGAGCGCCCATAATAAAGTCTGTAATTCCAGTTTTGTTGAAGATGTCTGCTCAAAACGCCGCACTTTGACTTGTGTTTTTAACTCATCCAGCGAAAGTTCGGAATCAGACACTGTGAGGTAAGCCCCATAGCCAATATTCGACTCGGGATTTACACTTCCATCGGTCAGGAGTAGCAGCTCAGACATAGAACTCTCCTCTGGTCTTGTTACCCATCACTTTTTTTCGATGCGAGATATAAATTCTCAATTTTCTTCCTTGTCCGGGTGTTCTGCGCAGAAATTTGAGACTGGAAATTACAGGGAAGTGTAGTTGTGGAGGATTATATAATCAAGCAGATATGGTTGGAAGCTGAAGAGATAGAATGATTCAATAAATGAGGTAATTATGTCTCAGGAAAAAATAGATTCACACGAAGAAGGGGTCGAGATCCCCTACGATAAGATCGCCCCGGATACTCTGCAGAGAATGATTCAGGAGTTTGTGACCAGAGACGGGACGGATTGGGGTGATAGCGGTTGTACGCTGGAAGATAAGGTTGAACAGGTTAAACTACAGCTGAAAGACAGGAAAATTAAGATTGTGTTTGACCTGTCATCACAAACTGCGAATTTTGTTGTTTGTTGAAGTGGAGTCGCCCAAATTTGATCAGATAGTCATCTGTCAGATTTTATCTCGCAAAAAAAACAGCTGCCCGAGGCAGTGAGATTTAAGTCACGAGTTACGGGACGCAGAAATAAGTGCACCCCCACTTGTGCCAAGATCTTCTCTGCTCTGCAGATAAGTGTGTCCCAAAAACTTATGGGATTCAGGGGCGACCGGAGAACACCAACAAGTCCGGTTGACTACTTCTTTTCTGCCTTTTTCACCTTTTTATCGGCTTTTTTTTCCTTCATGCTTTTGGCCGGTTCTTTTTTGACCGACTTCTTGCTGTCCATGCCCTTGCCCATGATTTTACTCCAATCTCTCCGCAGTGAGGATGCTGATTCGACTCAAATTTTCGTTAGCTTAACACGTTTTGGCTTTTGGCGTTTTTATCGGTTGGCCGGAGAATTGCCTAAGGGCAGCCGCCCCTTGTACTGTTGACACTAGTCTTTTAACGGGTGACCCCGCATTGTCTCTTTGACCGAAAAACAGTATTCCCCTGTCTCTATGGGTTGTTAACTTCATCTGGGAGTAAAAAGCTTGTATTCAGACAATAAGTGCGCCACGAGCCATAGGCCAGAACACTTTATGAGGTGTCAGATCTTGAAATATTAGGACAATTACTTGCTTTTCAAGACCTGCCCCCCCACTTAATTTATGTCTTCAGAGTTGGGCATAGCGTCCCTCAGAACACCTAAAGTAAAACGGAGAGTTGACCCCTCTTTCCATGGCTAATGGTGTCTATTGAGGTCATTTAAGCTCAGGATAAAACTACTCCACCGTGACACTTTTCGCCAGGTTACGCGGTTGATCGACATCCGTTCCTTTGAGTACCGAAATATGATAGGCGAGTAACTGCATCGGAATTGAGGTGAGAATCGGCAGCAGATCTTCGGTTGTTTCGGGTATTTTGATCAATGTCTCCACCCGTCCCTGCAGGTCATTCTCCTCGCCACTGGTCACAGCAATCACTTTTCCACCCCGGGCACAAACTTCTTCCAGATTGGAGACCACTTTGTCGTAGGTGGCATTCCTTGGCACCAACACCACCACCGGCAGGTTTTCATCAATCAAGGCAATCGGCCCGTGTTTCATCTCCCCAGCAGGATACCCTTCGGCGTGAATGTAGGAAATTTCCTTGAGCTTCAGTGCCCCTTCGAGAGCAATAGGATACTGATTTCCCCGCCCCATATAGAGAAAATCACGAGCATTCATATACTCACGGGCAATGTTTTCAATTTGCTCATTCAGCTCCAGAGTCTCTTCCAGTTTACGTGGCAACGCCAATAGAGTTTTGACATGCTGACGACATTCATCAGCCGTCAAGGTTCCCCGCGCCCGACCCAGTTTTAATGCCAAGAGGTAGAGGGCAACCAGTTGAGTGGTAAAAGCTTTGGTCGAAGCGACACCAATTTCAGGGCCAGCGTGGGTATAAATGACCCCGTCACTCTCGCGGGCAATGGAGGAATCGACCACATTACAGATACAAACCACCTTGCCACCCTTACCTTTGGCTTCGCGCAAACCTGCCAGAGTGTCGGCAGTTTCACCGCTCTGGCTGATCAGAACGGTCAGGGTTTTATCGGTAATAATCGGATCACGATAGCGAAACTCGCTGGCAATATCTATTTCCACCGGAATCCGTGCCAGTTTTTCAATATAGAACTTACCCACCAGCCCCGCATGCCAGGAGGTTCCACAGGCAATGATATTAATTTTATCCAGAGCAACCAGCTGTTCCTGGCTGAGATCAAGATCTTCCAGATAAATATCCCCCTCATCACCTTGCAGTCTTCCGGCAATCGTATCGGCTAAGGCTCGGGGCTGCTCATAAATCTCTTTGAGCATAAAATGTTTGTAGCCCCCTTTTTCTGCCATCAACGGACTCCAGGTGATGGTCTTGCTCTTCCTGACCTGCGGTTGCCCGGAAAGATCGGTCAACCACATTTTTTCGGGGGTGAAAACTGCAATATCACCGTCTTCCAGAAAAATCATCTCACGAGTGTGGGACAACATTGCCGGGATATCAGAAGCGACAAAATATTCTCCCTCTCCCTGCCCGATCACCAGCGGTGCCCCATGTTTGGCAGCAATCAATTTATCCGGTTCATCATTACAGAGAATTGCCACCGCATAAGCCCCTTCGGCCTCTTTCAACGCCAGACGAACGGCTGTTTCAAAGTCACCGCACTGCCGATAGTGTTCTTCCACCAGATGGGCAATAATTTCCGTATCGGTCTCGGAACGAAAAGTGTGCCCTATTTTTTTCAGTCGCTCCTTCAATTTCAGGTAATTCTCAATGATGCCGTTATGCACCACGATAATATTACTCGCTTTGTGTGGATGAGCATTGATTTCAGAAGGACGCCCATGGGTTGCCCAGCGGGTATGGCCAATGCCACGACTCCCTTTTGCCGGGTAATCAAGGAGAATTTTTTCCAGATTAATCAGCTTCCCTTCCGCTCGACGAATTTGTGGTTCACCCCCATTCAGGGTGCAGATCCCGGCGGAATCATAGCCCCGGTATTCAAGCCGGCGCAAACCATCAATAATAATGGGTGAAGCCTCCTGCGGTCCAATATAACCAACTATTCCACACATATTTTCCCCTTACTTGTTAGATTTCTGCTGTTTTCGCAACCGCCACCCTTCAACATTCACCTGCTCTGTCCGTGACAGCGCCAGTGAATCTGCTGGAACATCTTTGGTGATTGTTGAACCTGCAGCAATCAAACTGTTTCGCCCGATGGTTACGGGAGCAACGAACTGACAGTCACTGCCGACAAAAACATCATCTTCGACCGTGGTCTGATGTTTATTCACTCCGTCATAATTACAGGTGATGGTGCCGCAGCCGAAATTGACATTTTTACCCACCTCTGAATCACCAATATAGGTGAGGTGGCTGGCCTGAGATTTTTCACCCAGAACCGACTTCTTCATCTCGACGAAGTTGCCAATTTTATTGTTACCGGTCAAAACAGTCCCGGGACGCAGATGTGCCATTGGGCCAATCTTGCACTTGGGCCCAATTTGTGCCTCTTCGATAGCTGAACCCGCCTTCAAGTGCACACCGTCGGCGACCTGCGAATCAACAACAACAACCCCTGTTTCGATGATACAATTTTTACCAATTGTCGTCTTACCATGCAGATGAACATTGGGATGTAAAATTGTGTCAACACCAATTTCAACGCCATTGTCGATATAAACAGTTGTCGGATCAGACATCGAGACGCCGCCAAACATCAGATCGGCATTGATCTTCCAACGCATCAATACCTCAGCTTCTGCTAGCTGGCAACGATCATTAATCCCCATCACCTCAGTAGGATCGTCAACACAGAGTGCCCGGGTCTTTTCTCCCGCAGCAACGGCCGCAGCAACCACGTCGGTCAGGTAATATTCCCTCTGGACATTATTTTTATTCAGCCCCTTTAATGCCGAAAGGACAAAAGCGGCATCAAACAGATAGGTTCCGGAATTGATTTCGGTCACCTGACGCTGTCGTTCGTCAGCGTCCTTTTCTTCGACAATTTGCAGAATCTGCTCACCATCCCGGATTATTCGCCCATAACCAGCAGGATTTGGCAGCTGCGCAGTTAGCACCGTAACGGCAGCTTGCTGCTGGGAATGGTAATGCTGTAGCCGCTGCAAGGTTTCCGGTTGAATTAACGGAACATCACCACAAAGCAACAACAACGCACCTGAATAGCCGCGTAAAGAGTCAGCGGCACACATCAGGGCGTGACCCGTTCCCAGTTGGTCGCTCTGCTTAATCCAGGTTATATCCCCATCGACAAAAGCATCTGAAACCTGTTCTGCACGGTGGCCGATAACTACTTTCAACTGCTTAAAACCTGCAAGTTTAGCCGTTTCGAGAGGATAATAGAGCATCGGTTGCCCACAGATTGGATGCAAAACTTTCGGCACTGCCGATTTCATTCTCGTCCCTTTTCCAGCGGCCAAAATAACTGCTGCCAAGCCCTTTTCCATGGAGAGTCCTTTCAATTGAAGAGTTAAGAGCCTGTCAGATTTCGCAGTAGATTCTTGTAAAGTCCCACAGCCTCTCAGTATTAAAATAATCTTAATTCTCTCAAAATAACCATTGCCAAGTCAAGTAGCATCCTCTCGGTATCACGATAAAATTGCAATTATTTACATTATTCAATGACTCACGTATAGTTCCCCACGGAGGTATCAGGGATGGATGAACGACGCCAGTTGCTACAAGAACTTGATGAAATTCAGCAAGCGATCAAAGAGCTGGAAATTCACTATGAACAATATTTTGCTGGAATTGAAAAGCGGGAACCTTACAATGAGCGTAAGGATATTACCCGACAGATTCGCTACTTTACCAATCGGCATATTATCTGGACAGATCTGAAATTTCGCTATCAGGGGATCGCTTCACGCTTTATGTCCTATGGACAATACTGGGATCGGATCCTCCGCTTGATCGATGAGGGTAAATATCACCGCCATACCACTAAACTGGCGACCGGTGCGGCAACGCCATCGAACGGACAGACAAAATCTATCGATCCAAAAATTGAAGCAACCACGTTGCAACAGCAACTCACCCAAGCCAGAAAAACCTGTGGCCTCTCCGGAAATGGACCCAGTGCCGAAAAAGTTGCTGTATTTCTTGCGGTCCAGCGGGAAAAGATTCGGGCTCGCTACGGCGATAAAGCGGTGGAGTTCAGCATTGACAGCAGTGGTGAAAAACCCCGTATTAAAGTCAGTTTCAAAAAATAAATCCTATGCGTATTTTATTAGCAACCCTGCATGTCCGCCCATCAGCACAGGCAGTTTCCTTGGCGGCAGGGTCGCTTAAGGCCTGTCTGCCAATAGAATTACAACAACAGACCGATCTTATTGATCTCTTCCCCGGCACAGATACTGAGAGCCTTGCTCAGCAGCTTCTGGATCACAACCCCGGCATCATTGCTTTCCCCCTCTACCTTTGGAACCGTCAACAAATCCTGCAGCTGTCACGATTGTTACGGCAAAAAAAGCCTGACCTGATCCTCCTTGCGGGTGGCCCGGAAGCCAGTGCTGACAGTCGGAGGGTTATTGTCGAGGGGTTGCTGGACGGGGTCTTTCGTGGCGAAGGGGAAGTTTCATTTGCTGAAATACTCATACAGTTCAGCAACGGAGAGTTACCCAGCGGGGCTGCCGGCTTCATCTCTGCAACGCAAGAGAGTGATCCCCTTCCTGCTGCCGCTATCTGTCCCGACCTGTCACTTCTCCCTTCACCGTGGCTCAACGGACAGTTACCGCTGGAAAAAAACTGTGGGGTGCTCTGGGAGGTAGCCAGAGGGTGCCGGTTTAATTGTGCTTTTTGCTACGATGCCAAGGGACACCAGGGGGTTCGTCCCTTTCCGGAAGAGCGTTTACGTAAAGAGCTGCAACTCTTTGCCAGTCACCAGGTTTCCCAAATCTGGATTCTTGACTCTACTTTTAATGCCCCTGCACAACGGGGGCAGAAACTCCTGCAGATGTTGCTTGAAATCGCCCCTGATATTCACTACCACATCGAAGCAAAAGCTGATTTTCTGGATACCGCAACTATTGATCTCTTGGCTCAGATCTCCTGTTCAGTACAGATTGGTTTACAATCAGCCACGGCAGAAGTTCTAAAGCCACTCCACCGTAATTTGCTGCCACAACAGATGAAGCAACGGCTACAACAGATGACAACTGCAGGAATCACTTTCGGTCTGGATCTTATTTACGGGCTGCCGGGAGATAATCATGACGGGTTCATCAACAGTCTCAACTTTACCTTACCTCTGCAACCGAATCAGGTTGATATTTTCCCCCTGGCAGTTCTGCCGGGAACAGAATTATTTGATAATCAGGAAGAGTTTGGTATCCAGGGAGAGCCCTACCCCCCCTATCGACTGCTAACAAATAGAACCTATTCCCGACAGGACTTGCAAAAGAGTCACCAGTTGGCAACTGCGACTGACATTTTCTATAACCGTGGCCGGGCGGTCGGTTTCTTTTTACAACTGTGCCATACCCTGAGATTCTCCCCAAGCCACTTTCTTGATCAATTCAGTCACTGGCTCCAACAACAAAATATTGATCAACAAAAAAAACTGTCGGCTGACAATTGGCAACCGGATGAAATCCTCGCCCTGCAACAACATTTTATCGCCAACCAGCTCAGTTCAAATAAGCGCGCAGAACTGATCAAGATCGCTCAGGATCTAATCACTTACCATTTTTTCTGTGCCGAAACAGTATTAGCCGATGACTGCCAACCAGGCAATCTCCCGCTGGCAAAAAAAACTTGGGGGAAACTGCATTGGCAACTTAATCCTGCAGTTAAAATTCAGCACTTTCATTTTTCTGTGGAAGATCTGGAAATGGTGGGGGGTGAACCATTGGAAAAAATGTTCAGACAACTCACCGCCGATCCGGGATACGCAATATTCCTGCACCAACAGGGAGAAGTTATCATTGAATCAATTGATCAGGACTTTGCCCGAATACTGAACCAGGCAAAAAAAGAGCAGACCACTCAACAGCTACGACAGGGGCTTGATCCACAAGCAGCAGAGGAACTGCTGGATTTTGCTATCACGCAAGGATTATTACTACCAGTTGAATCAGCATGACACACTTATCAGGTAGTATTCCGGGAACATGTACATTGTTACGTGTCCCCGGATACGGCTTAACAACTTCAAGGTTGCAGGGTTGCACCCTCGATTATAGAGTATGCAGAAAAGGGCACCCGAACTCCTTACTCGTCATTCAAGACAGCCGGCCTCATTTAGTTAAAAGGTCAACAAACCCCTGGTAGGTCTGCCGTTTGCGTTCTGAATGACCATAGAGAGTTGAAGAAAACAGAGCTGATGCCGCATGTTCCCCCAGCATGGAAAAAAGCTGATAATCGATTGATTCCAGCTGCTCCTTCTGAATAAAAAGCCGATAAATTGTCAGAAGTCCAATCATCTTCCCGTGGATGATCAAGGGGATTGCAACAATCGGTGCCAACAGATCATCGGACCCCTCACTGATAGATCCTGCATAAAAATAATTTTCCATCTCGGCAGCGGTTTTTCCAAGAACCCCTTCGCCAAGAGGAATATCGATAAAAATTTCGTCCTCATCAAACCCTTCACCGGTTTCAAAATGTAATTGATCGGTGGATTTATCATAAAGAAATACTGCAAACTTCTCTGCACCAACAAAATTGATAACAACTTCTTTAATAATCTCCAGAGTTTCTTCACGATCTAGGGTAGAATGGAGCCTGGAAGAGGCAATATAAAGGTTGGTGAGATTATTATTAACATCCTCAACCTGCACCAGCTGATTGGCAAAATCAAGATTTTCCTGTTCCAGTTCACCAATTCGCCTTAACGCATCATCCTGTTCTGTACGCAATCTCGAACATTCATTTTCTAATGACTGCAGGCGTTGGCCAAGTTTTTTATCAACCCCATTTTTTTCTAACTGTTCAGATTTTTTACTTATGATCAAACGATCAAGCTGTTTTTTGCTCTTTTGATCTGGGGAAATGAAGTAGACACCACAACCTTCTTCGCTCTGCTTGTCGGTTCGTTTTATTTTACCGTAGAGAGAAATTGGCTCTGTTCCATCCGGGCCCTCCAGTTTCATTTCAACGGTTGTATTTTCTTTCAGCGAGGTTGAGGACTGGAGACGAACACCGCTGGATGAAATATCCTTCGCGGTAACAACGTGCAACCGACCACCTTCCTGAAGTTGAATCGGCAATTTTACTTCGACTCGGTCCGTAGTTCTGCGCTGTACCGTACCAAGAAGACGTTCAACCTTCTCCCGTAATTCCAGTTTATTTACCGGTTTGGTGATGTAATCATCACAGCCAGCATCCAGACAATTCTGTACTTCTTCCGGCTTACCTGCCGCAGTCACCATAAGAATTGGCAACTTCTGCCAGGCAGGATTTTGACGGATCTGCCGACAGACCTCATCACCATTAATTCCCGGCATATAGTAATCCAAGAGTAAAACGTCTGGGGAGACCTTATCAAGCCGCTGCAGAGTCTCCTCCCCAGAAGAAGCAGTCAGCAAATCATAACCACAACTTTCCAGATAGGAACGTTCAAGCTCAAGAAACAGATCGACATCATCAACTAGCAGTATTTTCGGCATTGCAGACTCTCCTTAAGAAAAGCAGATTAAGAATACCTGAGAATTAAGAAAAAGTAAAGGCTCCTAACGTCAAAGCGCAGAAGCCTTTATCAAATCCAAATTTTTCCCATCATTCAGAGGTCTTTTAACCTTAAAAATCAAGCCACAGCAGCCACTTCCTGCAGATAACGGGGTCGTTCGACAATAAAGTTAACAATCTCATCTACCTCTGGAATCCGGCCGGCAATCCGCACCTGGTCATCAATTAATAAAGCAGGTTCAACATAGATCCGGTTATCAATCATTTTTCGTGAGTCGTTAAACTGATGAACCTCAGCCTGAACTCCAAGCTGATCGAGTGCTTCCCGCACATTTTTTACAGTTCCCTGGCAACTTTCTGGATGACCTGGCTTACAAAGAATATCGATACGCATAATGTTCTCCCTCGGTTGAAATCGTACCAAATTATGACTATTTTAGTTATATTATATATGATTTCAGCCAATTGACAAGTCTTTTAGTCACCTTTTCTATTTTTATCCTCCTTTAACCTCCACCACCAGTTCATTGTCAACACAATCGACAACAACTTTAGAACCTGCGGCAAGATCCCCGGCAATAAGAACCCGCCCCACCTTGGTTTCCAGTTGGCGCTGAATAAAGCGCTTCAGGGGGCGCGCGCCATAAATTGGGTCATAAGCTGTCCTGGCTATAAAATCAGCAGCCGCATCAGTTAACTCAAGACCAAGATTTTGCTCGGCCATCCGCTTCCGCAATTCACTGATGAGCAGCAGAACTATCTGCTTGATCTCTTCTTGATTCAATGGCTTAAAAATAATCGTGTCATCAATCCGGTTCAGAAATTCCGGACGAAACTTCTGCCGCAATGCTTGTTCAACCTGCTGAGCAACGGCAGGAGGAATCTTCCCATCACGAATCCCCTCAATCAAATAATCAGAAGCGATATTGGAAGTCATGATGATCACAGTATTTTTGAAGCTGACGGTGCGCCCTTTGGAATCGGTTGCCCGCCCATCATCCAGAATTTGCAGCAGGACGTTAAAGACGTCGGGATGAGCTTTTTCGATTTCATCAAACAAAATAACCGAATAGGGATGACGCCGAACCGCTTCGGTCAACTGTCCCCCCTCTTCATAGCCGATATATCCGGGAGGCGCTCCAAGCAACCGGCTCACGGCATGCTTCTCCATATATTCGGACATATCAATGCGAATCAAGTTTTCTTCGCTGTCAAATAATGTCTCTGCCAAAGTTCGGGCAAGTTCAGTTTTGCCAACCCCGGTCGGACCGAGAAAAATAAATGAACCAATCGGTCGACGCGGATCTTTGATACCCGCCCGTGCCCGGATGACTGCATCGGTCACCCGTTGGACCGCTTCATCCTGACCAATTACCCGTTGATGAAGAATATCATCCAGCTTGAGAAGTTTCTCCCGCTCCCCTTCCACCAGTCGGGTCACCGGGATTCCGGTCCAATTGGCGACTATTTTAGCAATTTCATCTTCAGTCACCTCTTCACGTAAAAGCTTGACCGTACCATCCGCTTTTTCCATCTTTTGTTCTTCGCTCTGCAGCTGTTTTTCCAATTCAGGCAAGCGGCCATGCTTTAATTCAGCGGCTTGATTCAGATCATAGCTACGCTCTGCCTCGCCAATCGCCAAACGAACCTGCTCGATTTCCTCACGCAAATGCTGAACACCACGGATCCCCCCCTTTTCCAGCTGCCATTGCGCCGCAAGAGTGTGCTCACTCGATTTTAATTCGGCTAACTCCTTTTGCAATACATCAAGACGCTCATGACTGGCTTGGTCCTTCTCCTTTTTCAATGCAGCTTCCTCTATTTGCAGCTGCATCATTCTACGGGTAATTGCATCCAGTTCGGCAGGCATTGAATCAATTTCAGTCCGGATCGTCGCGCACGCCTCATCAACCAGGTCAATGGCTTTATCGGGTAGAAACCGGTCGGCAATATAGCGATGACTCAAGTCAGCTGCAGCCACCAGCGCATTGTCCTGAATCCGAACTCCGTGATAAACCTCAAAACGTTCCTTCAGCCCGCGAAGAATACTGATCGTTGTTTCAACATCAGGCTGTTCAACCATCACCGGCTGAAACCTGCGCTCTAAAGCGGGATCCTTCTCCAGATATTGTCGATATTCATCCAATGTCGTCGCCCCAATACAGTGCAGTTCACCCCGGGCCAGCATTGGTTTCAACATATTCCCGGCATCCATCGCACCTTCACTCTTGCCGGTTCCAACAATCGTATGTAACTCGTCGATAAACAGAAGAATCTGTCCCTGACTGTCCTGAACTTCTTTAAGAACCGCCTTTAGCCGCTCCTCAAATTCACCCCGATACTTTGCCCCAGCGACCAGTGCTCCCATGTCCAGGGAAAAAACTGTTTTGCCCTTCAACCCCTCAGGAACATCACCACGAACAATCCGATGTGCCAGACCTTCGACAATTGCAGTTTTACCCACCCCCGGTTCACCGATCAAAACCGGGTTGTTTTTAGTTTTTCGCGACAGAATTCTGATCACCCGGCGGATCTCTTCGTCCCGACCGATCACCGGATCAAGTTTTCCTTTTTTTACCTCTTCGACCAGATCCCGACCATATTTTTCCAAAGCTTCATAGGTTGCTTCCGGATCCTGACTGGTCACCCGCTGATTTCCACGGATTTCAGTTAAAACTTGCAGCAGTTTATCCCGATCGGCACCCAGTTTTTTGAGGAGACGTCCGGCAGCCGTCCGCTCACCCTCTTCAACCGCGGCCAGAAAAACATGCTCAACACTGATGTATTCATCCTTGAGTTGTTTTGCCTCTGTCTCTGCCTGCAACAGCAGGTTACTGAGCCGGCGGCTGGCATACAACTTACTGCTATCAGCTCCGGGGCCACCGATTTTTGGCCGGGATTGTAAATCCTTATCTAATCCCGCCGAAAAATCAGCCGGATCGATATTTAACTTCTTCAGCAACCGCGGGATCAACCCATCCGCCTGCTCGCTCAAAGCGAGCAATAGATGTTCACCATCAATCTCCGCATGCCCCAAGCGGAGAGCTTGAGCCTGAGCACCCTGTAAAGCTTCCTGAACTTTTTGAGTTGTTCGATTAATATCTATCATAGTCACTCCTGTTGCTGGTAAAATTCCAAGACATCCCTCAACAGAAATAAGTCCTGAAACTATCGAGAAAATTTTCTATAGCGGCTTTGTTTAAATTATAGCGCTAAAAAGAGATTTAGCAGAAAAAAGCCAGGGCAAAACCACCCTGGCTCGTTCCTGCATCAATGCAGTGTTTTGACGGCAATTTTCTTTGGCTTTGCCACCGCGACTTTTGGTAACCGCAGGGTGAGAACTCCATCTTTTAGCTTGGCACTTCCAGCATCAGCATCAATCCGATCGGAGAGTTTGAATTGTCGATAAAAACCGCGTTTTTTTCGATTTTCAGCGGCTTCAATTTCTGCCTCCAGAGTTAATACCCCACGGGAAACTTCCAGCTGCAATTCCGCCTCTTCAACTCCCGGCAGATCGGCCATGACAATCAGCTCTTCAGCCGTTTCATAGATGTCAACCACGGGGGTCAAACGAAAGATCGGGGTTGCCCTGGTAATTTTATCTTCCTGCTGCTTTTGCGCCATAACTTGATTTTCGTTCATGATCTATCTCCTCAACTTTTTATGATTTATTTAGCCGATGTTAACTGCAATTTTTTTCGGCAGTGCTGAAGCAGCTTTCGGCAAGTTAATTTTTAAAATACCTTGTCTATACTCGGCTTCGATCTTTTCCGTATCAATATCTGCAGAGAGATGAAGCTTCTGCTCAAATGTTCCACCACTTCGTTCCTGACAATGCCAGCGAACATCCTGCGGCAATTCAGCAGCATAAAACTCACCAGAAATAGTCAGATGTCGACCCAGCACACTGATATCAAGTTTTTCGATATTCAACCCGGGAAGTGGTGCCTCGACGCTAAATTTTTCATCACTGTCGAGAACTTTAAAATTGGTCTGATTTTCTGTAGGGCTGTAAGTTGAGCTAAAACCGAA
>JAGLDI010000210.1 GCA_023145655.1 Desulfuromusa sp.
CTGGATGCTGACGGAAAGTCCCGCCCATTGGTGATGGGTTGTTATGGGATCGGTGCCGGGCGGACGGTGGCGGCAGCAATTGAGCAGAATCATGATGAAAATGGAATGATCTTACCGATGCCGCTGGCTCCCTTCCAGGTTCTAGTGACGATGTTGAATCCTAAAGATGAACTGGTGCGTGAGGCGGCGGAAAAACTCTATCAGCAACTACTGGATTCTAATATCGAAGTTTTACTCGATGACCGTGACGAACGCCCGGGAATTAAATTTAAAGATGCTGATCTGATCGGAATTCCATTGCGGGTGACGGTTGGTGCGCGCAATCTTAAAGAGGGGAATGTCGAGCTGAAGATCCGGAAGATCGGTACGATGTCAATGTTCACGCTCGATGAGATTATTCCCCAGCTGCAACAGTTGGTTGATGCAGGCTTGGCATTTGATCCGGAAAAATAATTTGTGATATATGGAAAAGCTCAAAATTAATAATAGTGGCTCGTTGCAGTTACCGGCAGAAATATATCGCCCGTTGGGGAATCAACCCCTGTCGGTTATTTCTGCCTCTTCAGCGCACCTGTTGCTTGGTCGGCCCGACCTGGACGGACCAGTTCTTATCTCTGGAGTGTTGGAAGCGGGTGCTATTACTGATCTTCTCTCCTATTTTAATATGTTTCGTAAAACCGGTATTTTGACGATTGAATTGGAAGGGGGATTGAAATCTCTCTATTTTCAGCAAGGTGAAATTGTCTTTGCCACGAGTTCTTTTTCGAGTGAAGACCTTGGTGAGGTGTTGTTTTCGCTGGGGAAAATTGAGCAGGATACTCTGCGGGAGTTACGCTCTTTGGTTAATGAAAATACCTCCCTCGGTAAGCTGCTGGTTGAACGTGGTATTGTTGCTCCCAGGGATCTCTGGTTGGCGGCTCGTAGCCAGGTAGAACATATCATCTATGCCCTTTTTTCTGCCAATTCCGGTGGCTTTTACTTTCAGTCTCTGCCGATTGAACAGGAACAGATTCTGCGTCTTTCTATGAGTACGCAAAATATCATCATGGAGGGATTGCGCCGGCTGGATGAAAAATCTCTATTCATGCGCAAAATTATCTCACTTGATTATTTCCCTCTCGAAACAGGTAAGGATGTTGCTGACTTAACCCAGGCTGAAGCGCGTTTGATGAATGCTACTCAGGCTGGACAGCAGACGGCCAGAGATCTGTTTCGTAAAATTGGGTTGCGTGAATTTGATGGAATGCGGACTCTTTTTAGTCTGATAGAAAAACGGTTAGTTCGCATGGAGGAGACCCCCACAACGGAAATCGAAGGGCTTCTTGGGAAGATTCTAGCGGCATATAACAGTCTTTTTAAGGTAATTTATTCTCAGGTTCTTAAGGCGAGCCCGCAGTTTCCTCAGGAGATGGCTCAATCGTTGCGGGATTTGCCACAACCCTACTCATTTGTCTTGCGAGATGTTGAGTTGCAGACTGATGGGACTCTTGATGGTTATCGGATTGTTGAAAATCTGGTTGGTCTGGAAGAGGGAGACAAGGAAAAATTGTTAGCTGACTCACTTTGTGAAGTCGCCTTTACCGCAACGATGGCGCTACGTCGCGACTTGGATGCTGAACAAGCCAGACCACTGATTGCCCGGGTTCTGGAGATAACAACCAAAGTTCGGGGAATGATCGGGAGAGAAGAATGAAACAAGAGGTACGGGAACGATTGATTTTTGCTTTGGATGTTGATGATTTTTCTGCTGCAGAAGTGTGGGTTAAGCGTCTGCATAAAAATGTTGGCCTGTTTAAGGTTGGAAAGCAACTGTTTACCCATTGTGGTCCTGCTGTCGTTAAGATGGTTCAAGATTATGGGAGTGATGTGTTTCTTGATCTCAAATACCACGATATTCCTAATACGGTTGCCAAGGCGGCAGTTGAAGCTTGCAAGCTGGGAGTTAAAATTTTCAATGTTCACGCCCTGGGTGGGGCAGAGATGATGCGTAAAACGGTCGCAGAGGTTGACAGCTATTGTGCGGCAGCCAAGATCCCTCCCCCCCTGATGTTAGCGGTGACAATTTTGACTTCATCAACAGAGGAGACTCTGCGTGAAGTTGGCATTGATCGGTCGGTGGAGGAGATGGTGGTTCGTCTGGCAAAACTGAGTCAATCTGCCGGATTCTCCGGTGTTGTTGCATCCCCAAAAGAGGCGGCACTGATTCGGGCCGCTTGCGGAGCAGATTTTGCTATTGTTACCCCTGGTGTACGCCCCTCTTTCGCTTCTCTGGATGATCAAAAACGGGTTACAACTCCAGCAGAGGCAATTGCTGCAGGAGCTACGGCACTGGTGATTGGGCGACCTATTTCTGCTGCAAGCGATCCACTGGTGGCTGCCGGTAAAATTCTGGCAGAAATTGAGGATGCTCTGGTAAACTGATGACTGACTATCTTTATGGGATCAATCCGATCCGTGAAGCTCTTCAAGGAACCGGGCGTGAGCCACTTGAACTGCTGGTGATTCACGGAGAACACAGTGATCGTTTGGATGAGCTGGTTTCTCAGGCAAAAGAGCGGGGCCTGAAAATCAACTTTTATGAGCGTCGGGAACTTGATCGACTGGCTGGGCATAACCGCCATCAAGGGGTGTTGCTGGTGCTGACCCCATTCCATTATGCCGATTTTTCCACTCTATTACAGCACTGGCGTTCCAGTGGTCAGGTTGCTTTTTTTCTCCTCCTTGATGGAATTACCGATCCACACAATTTTGGGGCGATCCTCCGTAGTGCCGAGATTGCAGGTTGTCGGGCTGTTATTGTGGCGAAGGACCGCTCTTGTCCGGTGACCGCAGTGGTTGAAAAAACTGCAGCTGGAGCTCTTGCTCATCTAGCTGTGTGTCAGGTTACCAATCTTTCACGCACTCTTGATGAGTTGAAGAGTGCCGGGGTCTGGTGCTACGGTCTGGCCGGAGATGAAGGGTCTCAAAATTTGTTCGCAACCAACTTGCAGGGCAATCTTGCTTTGGTGGTCGGAAGTGAAGGGAAGGGGTTGCGGCAAAACATCCGCAAACATTGTGATGCTTTGCTGTCAATTCCCATGGTGGGAAGGATTAATTCACTGAACGCATCGGTTGCAGCTGGAATTGCCCTCTTTGAAGTGGTCAGGCAGAACAGGCAAGAGACGGTAGAATGATTTGCTCAAAAAAATAGCTCATTTTTATCTTGCAATCCGGTTTTTCTTGGGTTATAAGTCGCGTCTTGTGCTGGCGTAGCTCAATTGGCAGAGCACCTCACTTGTAATGAGGATGTTGGGGGTTCAATTCCTCTCGCCAGCTCCAGCATATAAACAGGCCTATTGGCTTGATAATAGAATAATTAATGCCCCCCAGGAGGGGTTCCCGAGTGGCCAAAGGGACCAGACTGTAAATCTGATGGCGTAGCCTTCGGAGGTTCGAATCCTCCCCCCTCCACCATATGAACTTGCCGGATAGAGCCCGGCTGCTGTGCGCCAGGAGGCTGTTAAGCCGTATGAACTGGAGCAGGGTCGTGTGGAGTCCTTTCCCACACTTATTATGATTACGGAAGAGTTTTGGCGGGAGTAGCTCAGTTGGCTAGAGCATCAGCCTTCCAAGCTGAGGGTCG
>JAGLDI010000211.1 GCA_023145655.1 Desulfuromusa sp.
CGATTATTCAGCCAGTATTGAGGGGCAACTGGAGTAACAAATTTACGCTTATCACGCACCCATTCAGGGCTTAAAGTATCCAAATTTCGTAGTGGTGGCAGTATTTTATACTGCAGACAGAGGGCTGCCTTAACCAATGAGGCTAACCCGGCAGCCGCTCCGGCATGACCGATATCAGCTTTGACACTACCGATTTTACAACTACAATCAGCGCCCTTCCGACCGATAACTGTTCCCAGGGCCTGTGCTTCAAGTCGATCAATCGCGGGGACACCGCTCCCGTCTGCCTCAAGGTAGGAAATTGACTCCGGGGCAATATTGCTGTTCTGGCAAGCCCGCTCGAGCGCCTCCACATAAATTTTCTTTTCAGGAATGCCACTCTCGATCTGTCCGCCGATAGCGGTACCGATACCATTGATCACAGCATAAATCCGGTCACCATCCTGCCGGGCATCTTCGAGTCGTTTCAGAACAACAACAGCTGCACCCTCACCAATCAAGCTGCCGTCAGCATTGCGATCAAAGGGTCGACTGATTCCACTGTTTGAAAAGGGATTATTGTCATGACGACCCAGAACTGAACGTAAATCACCGGCGAGGTCAACGGCACCAACAATGGCACAGTTGATCGAACCTTCTTCGAGTGAATGAATCCCGACTTCCAGCGCTCTGAGACCTGAGTTTTCTTCGCTCGACAGGGTAAAACTGGGACCGCCGATGCGAAACTCTTTGGCAATCCGGCTGGCGACAACGCTACCAAGGGCCCCCATGGTCCGGTTCGCTGTCAGTGCAGGACCCGCTGCTTGCCGCAATTCCGCCACCCAAGCAGAGAGCTCCCGATCATCGAGTTGCAAACCCAATTCATTGAGCCATTGTCGGGCATATTTTTGCAGTGCCCAGCGAAAACTGAAATTTGTCGCATTCAGATCGAGGCCACTGCCGATATAGACACCGGTAAAGAGCAGATCAGTAGCGGCCAATTGAGCATCCTGCAGCGCAGCGGCAGCGACTTTCAGCATCAGCAACTGACGCGGTAACATCTCTTCCTGCTCTTTCGGTGGGATGCGAAAATCACCTGGGTGAGAAAAGACCTCGGGAATAAAATATCCTTTAAAATCCGCTTTAGCCAACCCCGCCTGTTTATACCAGCGACTCTGCTGTGCCCCCCACCAGTTCGTTGGCGATTCAGACTTGACCCCATCTTCAGCACCGAACACCCGTTGCTGAAACCGTTCAAGATTTTTCCAGGGACCAAATTGGGCTCCCATACCGACGATAGCAACCGCTTGATTTCTCTGCCGCACCGAGGGGTGCAATCGTACTGGCCTTTTAGTCTTTTTTTGCGGAACCCACTCTTCCAATAACAGATGAGCATTGATTCCTCCAAAGCCGAACGCACTCACTGCAGCACGGCGCGGGATAGAACCTTTTCTATTATCCCAACGGCTCGCCTGACTAAGTATCCGGAAAGGACTTTTAGCCAGTTCAATACCGTCAGCGGGTTCAGTAAAATTCACCATCGGCGGCAAAGTTTGCTGTTTCATTGCCAGTAGGGTTTTAATTAGTGCGGCAGATCCAGCAGCGGTCAGCAGATGGCCAACATTTGCTTTGACCGAGCCAATCACACACTGCCCTGGGCGCCAGCCACTCTCCTGCCATAACTGTTGCAGACTGGAAAATTCAACCGCATCACCGACGGGGGTTCCGGTTGCGTGACATTCGATCATATCAACATCGGTGGGTGACCAACCAGCCTGTTGATAGGCGGCACGCAGCGCTCGTAATTGCCCTTCAGAGGCTGGCGCCAGCAAACTTCCACCCAGGTCATTCGACAGACCAATACCGCGGATAACAGCATGGATATGATCGCCATCACGCAGTGCATCTGCTGTCCGTTTCAACAGCACCAGACCACACCCTTCACCAACAACCAGTCCATTACCATTTTGATCAAATGGAGAGCAGGTGCCGGTCGGTGAAAGAGCTCGTAATTGTGAAAACCCCATCTGGGTATAGAGTGAATCGGGGCGTGATAATCCACCAGCAATCATGGTATCGGCACGGCCTGACTGCAGCTCGTCGACCGCGAGTTTGATGGCATAGAGAGATGAAGCACAAGCAGCATCAACGGTAAAACAAGTTCCCTCAAAGCCAAGGGCTTTAGCCAGCAAACCGGCGGGAAGTCCGGCAACATAATGGTTGATGGGATCGACTGCTGAATCATCAAGCGACAATTC
>JAGLDI010000212.1 GCA_023145655.1 Desulfuromusa sp.
TGATGAACGAAGTGACAATATTGGGAATCATAGCTCTCAACGCTTGAGGTAGAATGATAAAGGCCATGGTATACCAATAGCCTAAGCCCACCGATTTAGCTGCTTCGAATTGCCCTGGAGGGATCCCCTGCAAACCGCCTCTCACTGTTTCTGCCATATAGGCCCCGGCAAATACGCATACGGCAACCAGCACCTGAGCCAGTTTGTTTAGTTGAATCGTATTGGGAAAGAACAACGGCAGCATGGTAACGGACATGAATAAAACCGTGATCAGTGGAACTGATCGAACCAGTTCAATGATACAAATTGAAAGCCACTTAAATACTGGCATATGGGAACGCCGACCGAGGGCCAGAAGGATACCAATCGGCAACGCCATCACAATTGAGAAACCGGAAATAATCAAGGTCAGGAAAAGCCCTCCCCAGGCATCAACCTCGACCAGTACCAGGGTAAAATTTTGAAACGCGAAAGCAATCAAAACCGTCACCACCACCCAGCACAGCAAACGTCCCGACAGAGCAGCTCTTTTTTTATAAAAGCACGTTATTAATGGTTCAAGATATTCCCCAAGAGTTTTACGCTGCAGGTAAGTCAAGGTCACGTTGACATACAATATCAACAGAGAAGCCAGCGCTACGCAGGCAATAATGTAGTTAAACTGGTTATCGCTCCCACCTAAAAACAGATAATTAGCTAGAAACGGAAACAATATGATCGCACTGAATGCAATCGCAATTTTTTGCCGCAATTTTTTAAATGCTAACGGAACAACCCAGAGGATACCAAGACACACACCAAGATTGACCCGCCACTGTTGATCAGCCGGATAACGACCATAGATCAGACCGTTAACCCAGTCAATAACCCCCGGCCAGCAGGCTCCATCCGGACTGGTGTTCAGACACTCACGGCGATTGGAAGCTGACCAGACCGCATCAAAAATAGCCCACTCCAGAAAAGGTTTTATCAGCATAAAAAGTAAGGTAAATACTGCAATTGTTAGCAGGGTGTTCCAAATATTGCTGAACAGATGCTTCTTCAGTTTGCCAATAAAGCCATCCGTGATAACTGCCGGAGGTCGGCTTGGTCTAGGAATAAATTCTAACAGTTCGGGCTTCAAAGTCGATTGATTATCCAAATTATCCCCCCTTAAGTTGAATTCGTTGATTGTACAAATTCAACAAAAATGAAATCAGCAAGCTGGTAATCATATAGAATCCCATCACCATGATGACAATTTCAATTGCGCGCCCCGTTTGGTTAAGTGAGGTTTGCATATAAACTGAGACCAGTTCCGGGAAACCGACCGCGACGGCCAAGGAGGACTCCTTCACGGTTGTTAACCAGGCATTAATCAATGGTGGCAAAATAGCACGTGCAGCTTGAGGGATAACAACCAGACGCAGCGTTTTAAGGGGGGGAAAACCAATCGCCGTAGCCGCCTCTCGCTGACCCGAATCGATCGATTGAATTCCGGCACGAACCATTTCACCAATGGTTGCGGAGCGATATATTGTCATGGAAATAAAAGCAGCCAGGAAACCGATAGGAAATGAAAATCCATCTCGAAAGTTAAACCCTTGCAGAGTTGGGACAGACCAATGCAGAGGTTTTCCAGTGGCGACAAAAACCACCCCCACCAAGATAAGCAGAGCAAAAAGAGCGGGTCGATAAATGGCTTTATGTTTGCCACTCTGACGTCGATATCTGCGTGACCATTGACGCAAAAATATTGAACAAATTACGGCAAAAATAATGGTTATTAAAGTCCAGCTGAAATTAGCCTCAAAAACTGGTGCGGGCAAATAAAAGCCCCGATTATTCAAAAAAAAGAGATTAAAAAAACCATAACCCTGTTTCGGTCCCGGAAGGGTTGAAAAAACGACGATAAACCAGAACACAATCTGAATCAGCAGTGGCACATTTCGAACAAACTCGACGTACCAACGAGCCAGTTGAGCGACCAGAAGGTTGCGCGACAGTCGCAGGATACCAACGACAAAGCCGAGCAATGTCGAAAAAAGAATAATCAGCGCTGATAAAATCAGGGTATTGAGTATTCCAACGAGATAGACCCGTCCATAGGACATACTTGGATCATAGTGGATGATTGACCAGCCGATATCAAATCCGGCGGTAGAATTGAAGAAATCGAACCCGA
>JAGLDI010000213.1 GCA_023145655.1 Desulfuromusa sp.
ATTACCATGTTTCTCCCGCATGGCTATGAAGGTCAGGGGCCAGAACATTCCAGCGCCCGGATGGAACGCTATCTGCAACTCTGTGCCGACAATAATATGCTGATTGTCAATACCACGACCCCGGGACAACTATTCCACTTGTTGAGGCGTCAGGTTCGTACCCAACACCGTTGTCCGCTGATTCTCTTTACCCCTAAAGCATTGTTGCGTCACCCTTCCTGTGTTTCTACGGTGAAAGACTTGACTAGTGGCCATTTTCAAGAAATCCTTCCCGATGATCTCAAGGCTAAGCAATGTCGACGGGTTCTGCTCTGTTCTGGAAAAATTTACTATGATCTGCTGCAACAACGTCTGGATGGTGAGCATGATGATGTTGCCCTGGTTCGGATTGAACAAATCTATCCGTTGCACAGAGAATTATTGAAAAAAATTCTCAAGCCATACAAAAAAACCGTTGAATATTGTTGGGTGCAGGAAGAAATTGCCAACGCTGGAGGTTGGGATTATCTGCGGCCACAGTTACGTGAATTGATCGGTCGTGAACCGGAATATATCGGTCGCAAACGGTCTGCCAGTACTGCTGTCGGCTCTAACCGGCTCCATAGAGTTGAACAACAGCAAATTTTAGATAGTGCCTTTGCCCCCTCAAAATAAGGATTGATATGGATATCATAGTTCCTCAGGTTGGAGAGTCGATCGTCGAAGCAGAAATCGGTGAGTGGTTCAAAAAAGATGGCGAGTATGTCAACAAAGATGACCTGCTTCTGGAGTTGGAAACTGAAAAGGTCAATGTTGAACTGAATGCTGAAGCTTCAGGAACATTAACTATTTTGGCCGGGCAGGGAGAAACAATTAAGATTGGTGCGGTGATTGGCAAAATTGATGAAACTGCCACTGCCAGCCCCTCTGTCGCTGCAAGTGACAGTACCGAAGCTGCACCGGCTGCGACAACAGAGCCGGCAGCGATGAATCCGGCGGTCCCGAAAATAGCTGCAGAGCGGGGTGTCGATCCGACAACTCTGCCGGGGAGTGGTCGTGACGGGCGGGTTCTGGTTGATGATATTCCGTCCACTGCCGCAGCTGTAGCAAAACCGACTCCCGTAGAACCAGAACCAACATCAACTCCGGCACCGGTTACACAACCAGCACCACCGACAGAAACCGCGGAACGGATCACTCGTATTCCGATGTCACAGCTGCGCAAAAAGGTTGCCGAGCACCTGTTGAAGGCCAAGCAAGGGACTGCCATGCTGACAACCTTCAACGAAATTGATATGAGTCGGGTGATGGCTTTGCGTAAGAGCTACAAGGAGTCTTTTCAGGAAAAATATGGTGTCCCCCTGGGGTTTATGTCTTTCTTTGTCAAGGCCTGTGCTGAGACATTAAAAATTTATCCGGAAGTCAATGGCAGCATTGATGGCAACGATATTGTCTATCACAATTATTATGATATCGGTGTGGCGGTTGGAAGCAAGCGGGGTCTGGTGGTTCCAGTGATCCGTGATGCTGATACTCTCCATTTTGACGAGATAGAGAAGACCATCCGTGACCTTGCGGGACGGGCAGCGAACGGTAAATTAACCCTGGAAGAATTACAAAATGGCACATTTACTATCAGTAACGGTGGGATCTATGGCTCAGTTTTATCGACGCCCATTCTCAATCCACCGCAGAGTGCAATCCTGGGAATGCATGCTATTCAGGATCGTGCTGTCGTGGTGGCCGGTGAAATTGTGATTCGTCCGATGATGAACATTGCCCTCAGTTATGACCATCGGATTATCGATGGTCAGCAGGCGGTCAGTTTTCTGAAACAGGTCAAAGACTATATTGATAACCCGGAGACATTGTTGTTGAAGGTGTGAATTAAAAGGAGAACAAATGTCCGAGAAAATTTATGACATCATAGTGATTGGTGCCGGTCCCGGTGGTTATGTTGCGGCGATTCGTGCGGCCCAACTTGGCTTTTCGGTTGCCGTGGTTGAAAAACGGACAACTCTGGGGGGCGTCTGTCTGAACGAAGGTTGCATCCCCAGTAAAGCTCTGCTCGAATCAAGCGAGCATTTCTCCATGATTAATCATGAATTTGCAGACCATGGCATTGAAGTGAGTGGCGCAAAGCTGGATCTGAAAAAAATGATGGCTCGCAAAGATGCGATTGTTGATAAATTGACCGGCGGTGTCGCCGGGCTATTTAAAAAGAATAAGATCATTTCGATAACCGGTCAGGCGAAACTGTTGGCTGGGAGTGGTTCAACCCGAAAGATTGAAGTGACCGGCGCAGAAGGTTCACAGCAACTCATTGCCAAAACGATCCTGCTGGCAACTGGGAGTGAAGCGATTGAACTGCCTCACCTCCTTTTCAATGGTCAAACTGTAATCAATGCCCGTGATGCTCTCAGTTTGACGGAAGTTCCCAAACGCTTGTTGGTGGTCGGTGGCGGAGTGATCGGTCTGGAGTTGGGTTCAGTCTGGAATCGACTGGGTGCCGAGGTCACTATTGTTGAAATGTTGCCGCAGATTATTCCCCAGGCCGATCCACAAGTCGCCCAGACACTCCAGCGGAGTTTGAAGAAACAGGGTCTGGAGATTATGGTAAAAACGCGACTCGATAAGATTGAAACAACTGAAGATGGTATTCTGGCAACCCTGACTACAGCGAAGGGGGAGCAACAGGTGACCTGCGACAAGGTTCTGGTTGCTACTGGGCGCCGGGCGTATACGGCTGAACTGGGACTTGAAGCTGTCGGTTTACAGACAAATAAACAGGGACAACTGGAGGTTGATGAAAATTATCAGACGACAGTTTCCGGAATCTATGCCATCGGCGATCTGATCCCCGGCCCGATGTTGGCCCATAAAGCCAGCGAAGAGGGAGTTGTCTTTGCTGAACGGCTGGCTGGTCAGCAATCCGCGGTAAATTACCAAGTTATTCCGGGAGTGACTTACACCTGGCCTGAAGTGGCAACTGTCGGCAAAAATGAAGATGAATTGAAGGCAGAGAATATCCCCTACAAAGCGGGTAAATTCTTCTTTGCTGCCAGTGGCCGTGCCCTCTGTACCGGTATGAGTGAGGGGTTTGTCAAGGTTCTGGCTGACCCTGAGAGTGGTCGCATCCACGGTATCCATATCATTGGTCCCCAGGCATCAGAGCTGATTGCTGAAGCGACAATCGTGATGTCTTTTGCCGGCAGTATCCATGATTTGGCGGTGACCTGTCATGCCCATCCGACTTTGGCAGAGGCGCTTAAGGAAGCAGCACTGGCGGTAAATAAAGAGGCAATTCATGCTTGATTTTCTCCTTTTGAATTCCTTGACAAATCGGGGGCAACAGCTGACAATCACGCACCGTTTCTGCTGCGACTTAAAGTAGCGGCAGAAATAATCACTCACTCTCTTATTTTATAGTTCCGACTCCGAGGTTTAGTCTTGAAATCATTAAAAAAACTATTTTTCTTATTAATTATTGTGGCACTGGTTGCGGCAGGGGTCTTTTATTTTCGTGATACCACCCCCCCACAGTTGAGTTTAACTCCGGGGAGTGGTCCAATTTCTAAAAAAACCACGCTACTTCTTTCCCTTAATGATAACGGCATGGGAATCAAGAATGTTCAAGTCACAGTTATTCAGGGAACCAACCGGATGCCACTGCTGAAACAGGACTTTCCCCCGCAAACTGAAGTGGTTGATCTGGAGCTTGACCTTGCAGCGTTAAAATTGCAGCAGGGGGGGGTGCAAATTGAAGTAAGTACGACCGATCAGTCGGTTTATCACCTTGGCAAGGGGAATGTCTCACAACAGCTCTTCACTTTGACCTATGACACCCGGGCCCCGATCATTTCACTTCTGAGTAAGGCGCACAACTTTACCAAGGGGGGAAGTGGGTTGGTTGTCTTTGGGTTGAATGAAGAGGTTGAGTCTGCCGGCGTTCAGTTTGGAGACTATTTTTTTCCTGCTTATCCCCAGCAATCTGGTCACTATGCCTGCCTGTTTACTTACCCTTACAATGTGAAGGAAAGCGACTTTATTCCCCGTGTCATGGCTCGTGATCTGGCGGGAAATGAACGCCAACTGGGTATTTATTACCGGGCAAAAAATAAGAAGTTTCGCCACCGTAAAATCAATGTTTCAGATCAATTTCTTGCCCAGAAAATTCCGGAATTTGAAGATCTAGCTCCGGATGTCATTAATCCGATTGATATTTTTCTTTACGTCAATCAAACTGTTCGTCAGCAGAATCGGGCTAAATTAGCTGAATTCAGTCGTAAAACATCCCCTGACCCCCTTTGGAATGGTTCTTTTCTCCGTCAGCCACAGGCTGCAAGCCTGGCCCGTTTTGTTGATTATCGTACCTATTATTATAAAGGTAAGGAGATTGATAAGCAGGTTCATTTGGGGCAGGACCTTGCTTCGGTTGTTCAGGCAGAGATTGTGGCTGGAAATTCCGGAGAGGTTGTTTGGTCTGAATATCTAGGCATTTATGGGCTCTGCGTCGTTATTGACCACGGTCTGGGGTTACAGTCACTCTACGCCCATATGAGCCAGTTGAATGTTCAGCCCGGAGATATGGTATCCCGGGGACAGATTATTGGCCGTAGCGGAGCAACCGGGATGGCAGGAGGAGATCACCTCCATTTTGGTGTTCTTGTCTCCGGAATCCCGGTTCAGCCGATCGAATGGTGGGATGCTCACTGGTTACAGGACAACATTGACAGTAAATTGAAAATCAATTGATTTTATTTTGAAGTGTGTGTGATGAACTTTTTCCTTAACTAAAAGAGGTGAATTGGATGAAGAAAGTAACTCTGTTCCTGCTGTTTATTCTGACGGTGTGTTTTTCCGGTAATGTTTTTGCGACCGAAGCAAAAAAAGAGATCAAGGCTGGATTTGTCTATGTTGGTCCGGTTGGTGATGCTGGCTATACCTATGCTCACGATCAAGGGCGTCAGGAAATGGAGAAACTTCCCTTTGTTGAGCCTTCAATCTTTATCGAGTCGGTTCCCGAAGGGGCAGAATCTGCCCGGGTTATCAATGGTCTGGTGCGTAAAGGGCACAACCTGATATTCACTACCAGTTTTGGTTTCATGGATGCAACTATTGACGTTGCCAAGCGGAATAAAGATGTGGTGTTTATGCATTGTTCCGGGTTTAAAACGGCCGAGAATGTCGGGACCTACTTCGGACGGATGTATGAACCCCGTTACCTTTCCGGTATCGTTGCTGGGAAGATGACCAAGACAAATATCATTGGTTATGTTGCCGCATTCCCTATCCCAGAAGTTATCCGTGGGATCAACGCGTTTACTTTGGGGGTTCGCAGTGTCAATCCCAAGGCCGAAGTTAAGGTTGTCTGGACTCAGACCTGGTTTGATCCCGGTGTCGAGCGGGATGCAGCTGATAGCCTGTTGGATGTTCACGCTGATGTCCTGGCTATGCATCAGGATGCCCCCGCAACAATGCAGGCGGCAGAAGCTCGTGGTGCTTATGTTATCGGCTATAACTCCGACATGCGTGTTTTCGCCCCCAACGCTTTTCTGAC
>JAGLDI010000214.1 GCA_023145655.1 Desulfuromusa sp.
AAGCCAGATACCTATAGATACTGAGATATTCATAACGGAAGATTTTTTTGGGAGCATCTGGTCGGATGCTCCCAAATTCAATCCAGTTTCCTGGTGGCTACTCTTTTATGTTCAGCAGCAACCAGATACCCAGGAGTAAAAAAATAAAATTTGCCGACCAGGCTGCGGCCAATGGTGGTAACGCATTTGCATAACCAAATGCTGTAACCATCGACTGGAGAATAAAATAAGCGACTCCGATTCCCAGGCTGAGACCTATCCCCATGGCGATATTGCTATTCCGCCCCCTCTGCAGGGCGAAGGGGATTCCCAGGAAACCCATAATCAAACAGGTCAAAGGTTGTGCCAGGCGGTTCTGCATATCAACCCTCTGGTGGGTTGCATCGTAACCTTCCCCCTCTAATTTATCTACCAGCGTAGCCAGTTGTAAGTAATTCAGTTCATTTTTTAAATCTTCCTGTACCGAAAAATCATCGGGACTTCGATTGAGATCGAGGGCAACATTGTTGAGTTTATTGGACTCACTAAGTTCTCCTGACACAGAATCAAAAGTATGTTCAATCAAGGTAGATGCTTGCCACTTCCCTTTGTCAAATTCAGCAAAGGGGCTATCCTGGCGTTTTTTCATTCTCTGTTGATCGTCAAAGGTGAAGATTGTGACTCCTTGCAGCTGTTGTTTTTGCGGATCCGCAACTGCGATACTGATGATTCGATTTTTGCTCCGATACCAGAGTTCATTCCGGGTGAGTTGCATCTGTTCGTTTTTGCTTAATTTTATTTCCAGAAGATAATTCAGTTGTTTACTGTTCCAGGGGATAATGAATTCATTTAATAATAAAAGCAGCAGCGAGAGGATTAATGTCAACGACATCAATGGTTGTATAATTCGCAAGAGACTGATCCCGCAGGCACGCATGGCGGTGATTTCATTGGTTCGACTGAACCCTCCGAGAGTGAGAACCATAGTTGTGAGAATTGCCAGAGGGAGAATCTGAATAAATATGGTGGGAATACTATTGAAAAAATAGGTGAAATAATCCAGGGCAACCGCATTGTGATCGATAAATTTGTCAATTTTTTCAAAAAAATCAATCAGTAGATAGATACAGATAAAAGCTGCTGTGCAGAGCAGCAGAATACGGATAAAAGATTTCAACAGGAGCCACTTGAGAATTCTCATAGATTCTCCCCGGTTTTATCGGTACGGGATTTTAACTGCCTGATTAGCCAGCGGGAGAACTGGACGAGCCGAAGTGGTTTTTCCATTGCGGTACTATGGAGAGACCAGAATCCCCCGAGCAGAAAACAGAGATTTGGAAGCCAGAGAATAACCGCTGCCGGCAATACCCCTTTTTCAGCAATGGTATTGGCTAGGTTCAGCAACACGTAGTAAACGAGAAAGATTACCAGAGCCAGGGCGAATCCCGATCCTTTCCCGGAACGGTTGGATTGTAAACCGAGGGGGATTCCAACCAGGAGCAGAACGATGGGGGCAAATGCAATAACAACCCGTTCATATTTTTCTGCTTGAAGATTATGTCTGGTTTTATCGCTGCTTGCTTTGACAATCGCTCCGTTCAGCTCTTTCCAGGAGAGTTCTCCCGCCTTTTGACGATGTTTGTGTCGACTCCCCAATTGAGTGCCAAGATCAAGATTGATATCGTAGTTGCTGAATCTGATAATCTGATAAGTTGAATTTTCCCCTTGTTTTGAGTGTCGATGAATTGTCCCATCGGTGAGTCGTAGCGTCAGGCGGTACTGGTCTGGTCTGGAAATAAAACGACCTTGCTGTGCGATAATCGTTGCTGGGGTTTTTCTTTCACGTTCATCAGAAATAAAAACATTCTGCATAATTTTACGGTTTTCATCCATCTCCCGAATATGGAGGACGATTCCTTCAAATTTATCATTAAATACTCTTGGTTTGATACTGACACTGGCACTGCTGGCAGCAATCTTAAACAGTTTAGCGCGAAAGGCTGCTTTACTGGCAGGTTCGATACTGATGGTGATCCAGGCAGTCAGTAAACAGAAAAATATTGCCAGGACAAAGACCGGTTTAACCAGATTGTAAAGACTGACCCCGGAAGCTTTGAGAGCGATAAACTCGCTATCAGCTGATAACCGGCCAAAAGCTAAAAGAATCCCCAGCAAAAATGAGAGGGGGATTGTGATGGTTAGAAATGTTGGGAGAAGGTAGCTGAAAAGCTGGAGAATCTGTGCCGCTGGGACCCCTTTATTGATGATGAGCTCAGCAATCCTCGGAATTTTCCCCATCAACAGAACGCAGGTGAATATGAGCAGGCTCAGCAGGGCAGGAACACTGATTTCTTTGATAATATAACGATGAATACGCGAGGTTAACATGATGGCGCATGTTAATACGCCAGCTTGATCCTGTAAACTCTCTTTTCAACCTCAAAAAGAGTTGTTTCTGGGCGGTTATGAGGAGGGATAGACTGGTTTTTTGCTTGCCTGTGTCGGCTCAGTAATGTTATAGATCCGCAGTTAATCAAATTCACACGCTTCAGGATTCAGGCAGGATGGTTCTTGATCGAAGATCGAGGCTTGCCGGAGTAGATCGGAGCGGAGGAACTAAACCAGTTTTAAGGAGAAAAAAATGGCACAAATCACCATGAAGCAAATGTTGGAAGCGGGCGTCCACTTCGGTCATCAGACCAAGCGCTGGAACCCTAAAATGAAGCCTTATATCTTTGGCGCGCGCAATGGTATCTACATTATTGATTTGCAGAAAACCGTTCGCTATTTTAAAACTGCCTACCAGTTTATTCAGGATACCGTTGCTGACGGCGATAAAGTTCTGTTCGTTGGTACCAAGAAGCAGGCACAGGATGCTATCAAGGAAGAATCCCTCCGTTCTGACCAATACTTTGTTAATAACCGTTGGTTGGGTGGAATGCT
>JAGLDI010000215.1 GCA_023145655.1 Desulfuromusa sp.
ACCAACTTTTCTACCATCAAGGCAAGTATCGATCGCTTAAAAAAAATTGAAGCAATGGTGGCGGATGGCACCATCGAACAATATACTAAAAAAGAAGCCCTTCAGTTGGAACGACAGCGGGAAAAACTGGAGAAGAACCTTGGTGGAATTAAACATATGACCAAGTTACCCGGTGCTGTTTTTATTATCGACCCCAAAAAAGAGGCAATTGCCGTTCAAGAAGCCAACAAGCTTGGTATCCCTGTGGTTGCCGTTGTTGATACTAACTGTGATCCTGACAATATCGATTATGTGATTCCGGGCAATGATGACGCAATCCGTGCGATTCGGCTGTTTGCTGCACGCATAGCAGAAGCTTGCGTGGAGGGTGATCAACGCTGTAAGGATAAAAAACAGACTGTAGCTGAAGGTAAAGACGAGCCGGTTGCAGAGGTTGAAGTTGCACCCACAACTCAAACCCCGGCCGTTGAGAAAGAAGAGGCTCCCACAACTCAGACCCCGGCTGTTGAGAAAGAAGAGGCTCCCGTAGCTCAGACCCCGGCTGTTGAGAAGGAAGTGGCCCCTGAAATTGTTGCGGATGAAGTAAAAAAGCCCGCCGCTGAATAACTGAATTATTATTTTTAAATATTGAACAGGCCTGCGGCCGAGCTTAGGCTCGGCCTTTGGTTTAACTGGAAGATACCGCGGGATAATTATCTCGCCTATAAAATTATGGAGGAAAGATCGTGAGTATTACAGCAGCAATGGTCTCCGAGTTGCGTAAAAAAACCGGAGCAGGAATGATGGATTGTAAAAAAGCCTTGACCGAAACCAGTGGGAATATGGATGAGGCAGTTGATTTTTTACGGAAAAAAGGGCTTTCTGCCGCAGCTAAAAAATCTGGTCGAGTTGCCTCTGAAGGTGCTGTTGCCGCTGGTGCAGAAGGGTCTATCGGAGCAATGGTTGAACTCAATGCTGAAACTGATTTTGTCGCTAAAAATGCGGCATTTCAAGCTTTTGTTGCCGGGGTAAAAAATGTGATCCTTGCCCATGATGTTGCCGATGTGCAAGCTCTTAAGTCACTTGCTTATCCAGGAACTGACCACACAGTTGCTGAAGAGCTGACCCATCAGATTGCTACCATTGGTGAAAATATGGAAATCCGCCGGTTGACCCGTATTGATGCCGGGCAGGGGGTTGTCACTTCCTATGTCCATGGTGCTGGTAAAATTGGTGTCCTGATTGAGTTGCAGACTGAATCAGCAGACGAGAAAATTGTTGCTCTGGCTAAACAGCTTGCGATGCATGTAGCCGCCGCAGCTCCTCAATATTTGGATCGTGACAGTGTGCCTGCCGCTACCATTGAAAAAGAGAAAGAGATCATGCGGGTCAAGGCTCTGGACAGTGGTAAGCCGGAAAATATTGTTGAGAAAATTATTCTAGGGCAGATCAACAAATATTTTGGCGAAGTGTGTCTGATGGAACAGGCTTTTGTGATTGACCCTGATCAGAAGGTGGGTAAACTTGTCGCTGCACTCGGTAAGGAACTTGGGGCCGATATTAAATTGAAGAGTTATGCCCGTTATCAGCTCGGTGAAGGGATAGAGAAGAAAGAGGATGACTTTGCCGCCGAAGTTGCATCATTAAGTAAATAAATGTTGTTCCATCTCGTGTCGAGCATGGCACTTAACCTATAATGAGCAGGAGTGACTGTGGCTACGATCAAATACCGACGAATTTTACTGAAGTTAAGTGGTGAAGCTCTTGCTGGTGACCAGGGCTACGGAATTGATCCTGATGTTATTAGTGGAATTGCGGCCGAAATCAAAGAAGTCAGTAACTTAGGGGTTGAGATCGCTGTGGTTATTGGTGGCGGCAATATTTTTCGTGGTTTGGCCGCTTCATCCAAGGGGATGGATCGTGCAAGTGCCGATTATATGGGGATGTTAGCCACGGTTATGAACAGTCTGGCAATGCAGGATGCTCTGGAAAAGCAGGGTGTTGTTACCCGGGTTCAATCTGCGATCGATATGCAACAGATTGCCGAGCCCTATATCCGCCGGCGTGCAGTACGGCACTTGGAAAAAGGGCGGGTCGTTATTTTTAGTGCTGGGACAGGAAACCCATATTTCACCACTGATACTGCTGCCAGCCTACGTGCTATGGAGATCAATGCCGAGGTTATTCTCAAGGCAACAAAGGTGGATGGCGTCTACTCTGCTGATCCAAAAAAAGATAAAAATGCAGTCAAGATACCAAGATTAACCTATCTGGAAGTTTTACAGAGGGGTTTACAGGTTATGGACGCAACCGCAACTTCACTGTGTATGGATAATAATCTACCGATGATAATTTTTGACATGACTCAACGTGACAATATCAAGAAAGTGGTTCACGGTGAGGAAATTGGTACAATTGTTCAGGGAGGTGAGAAAAATGGTTAATGAGGTTTTGAGTGAAGCTCGTGCCGCTATGGAGAAAGCGGTAAAATCCTTAAAGAAGGATATGACCAAAGTTCGTACCGGACGTGCGAGTATCTCGTTATTGGATGACGTTAAGGTTGAATATTATGGGGTCCTTACTCCCCTCAGTCAGGTTGCCACTCTTGCTGTCCCTGAGGCACGGTTAATGACAGTGCAACCCTGGGAGAAAAATCTCATCCCTGATATCGAAAAGGCAATTTTTAAGGCTGATCTGGGTATGACCCCCTCTTCGGATGGGTTGTTGATTCGGTTGCCGGTTCCGGCATTGACCGAAGAACGGCGTCGGGAAATGGTAAAAATTATTAAGCGAATGTCGGAAGAGTCAAAGATTTCTGTTAGAAATTCGCGCCGCGATGCCAATGAAACTCTTAAAATGCTGGAAAAAGAGAAAGAGGTTACCGAAGACGAACTGAAGCGGAGTGAAAAAGAGGTTCAGCAACTCACCGATGAATTTGTCAGTGCCATTGATTCTGTAGTGCAGAATAAAGAGCAGGAGGTCATGGAAATTTGATCCTGGATCTGGTTTTTGACTAAGGGAGGTTATAAATGGCTTTGAAAATAAATGAAGAGTGTATTGGTTGTGGAACTTGTGTGGAGTCCTGTCCTCTGGATGCCATTGTTGAATCAGGAGATGTTTATATTATTACGGATGATTGTAACGAGTGCCGTGCATGTGTGGATACTTGTCCTGTTAATGCTATTGTCGACTGATCGTTTATTATATTTAGGTTTTGAGAAAGGGCGTTATTGAAACGCCCTTTTTTTATTGGTCCGATGCTATTATGCGATTGCCTGGATGCTTCGCGATTCGTGCTGGTGTGAATGAGAAAACCAACAATGAATAGCAGCAGAAATTTCCCCGGTGGTATTTAGGGTATTATGACTGACTAAGACGCCGCAGAGGGAACAGTGCCGAATCAGAATATGTCGGAACTCTCAGTAAACAGCCAGGGGGTTTCCTGTTGCCGCCGTTCTTCATAGGTACGAATCTTCCCTACTTTTTCTAGAGTCAGACCAATATCGTCCAGACCATTCAGCAAACAATGCTTGCGGAAAGAATCCACATCAAAATTGAGAACCTCTGCAGATGGGGTTGATAAAATCTGTTCAGCGAGATTGACTTTAAGTTGGTAGCCGGGGGTTTGATTCACCTCAATGAATAGCTGGTCTACCTGTTCATTGCTCAAAACAACAGGTA
>JAGLDI010000216.1 GCA_023145655.1 Desulfuromusa sp.
GAAGTATCCCCTTCAGGAAGCCCCAGTTCCCGCGCTTTCAACAACCGCCGCATAATTTTACCACTCCGGGTTTTTGGCAGATTATCGGTAAATTCGATCTCCTTAGGAGCCACCGCCGAACCAAGTTTTTTTCGGGCAAAACCGAGAAGCTCCAATCTTAACTCCTCATTCGGTTCAAATCCCGGTTGCAGGGCAACGAACGCTTTCACCAGTTCACCAATCATCGGCTCCGGTTTGCCAATCACCCCGACTTCGGCCACTGCCGGATGTTCCATCAGGGCACTCTCAACTTCAAAAGGGCCAACCATATGTCCCGAGGTTTTAATGATGTCATCAGCTCGTCCAACAAACCAGAAATAGCCATCGGCGTCCCTTTGAGCTAAATCCCCGGTGATATACCAGTTGCCAACAAAACATTTGCGATAGCGCTCATCATCATGCAGATAACCACGAAACATTGAAGGCCAACCGATCCGCAACGCGAGCTCACCCTCGCAGTCAGGCTGATTTTCCAGTTCAATCTCTCCTGTTGCAGTCTGATGGACAATGGCGGCCTCAATTCCCGGCAAAGGACGTCCCATGGAGCCGGGACGAATCTCCATCGCTGCATAGTTGGCAATCATGATTCCACCCGTTTCAGTCTGCCACCAGTTGTCGTGAATCGGCATTCCCAGTGCCTCCTCCCCCCAAACCACAGCTTCAGGGTTGAGCGGCTCGCCAACACTATGAACCAGCCGTAACCGGGAAAGATCAAACTTTTCCCGCGGTTTCATCCCACCACGCATCAACATGCGAATCGCGGTTGGTGCCGTATACCAGACATTAACTCGGTACTGCTCCAGATTTCGACACCACCGTTCAGCCTCATAATCAGCCTCATCAACCAGATTTGTCACACCATTAACCAGCGGCGCAATAATTCCGTAAGAGGTGCCAGTCACCCAGCCACAGTCAGCTGTACACCAGAAAATATCGTCGGGATGGAGATCGAGAACATATTTCCCGGTCAGATAGTGGGTCAACACGGCATTATGGACATGAATCGCACCTTTTGGCTTTCCGGTCGTACCACTGGTAAAATGGAGCAGTGCCATATCTTCCGGATCAGTTGGCGGAATGGTAAATATGGGGGAAGCGTTCACCAGCAAACGTGACAGTGACAACACATTATCGGCCTGATCCACATCACTATCGGTCAACAGAATGTATTCGAGTTGTGGTAGTGATGATCTGAGTTTGGCAACTTTTTTGCGATAGAGACGTTCACTGGTGATCAGCACCCGCCCATTGCCCCGTTCAAGACGCTGGGCAATCGGTTCCGGGCCAAAAGCGGAAAAGAGGGGGCAGAAAACACTGGTATTTTTCAGAGTACCAAGTGCAGCAAAATAGAGTTGTGGAATTCGTGCTGAGAGGCTGAAAACCCGCTCACCCTTTCCCACCCCCAAGGTGCGCAACACATTGGCAAATCGGTTGCTTTGAGCTTTGAGATCGGCATAGGTGAAATCCTCAACCTGGCCACTCTTGCCCAGCCAGCGCAATGCGACCTTCTCAGCGGCACCGCCATCAGCATACCGGTCAACCGCCTCATGGGCGATATTCAATCCTCTCCCATCGGGAAGACCATCAAGCTCATTCCGTACCGCATCCCAGGAAAAATCGGCACAGATTTGTTGGTAATCGACAAAATTAGGGGGCGGTTGATAAGAAGCGAGAGACTTGGTGATGATGGGCCAATCCATACCAGAAACCTCCATATTCAACCGGAATGTTCCGGAGGTTTCAATCCGGGAAAAGTCCGGGATTCAGGATGACAAATATGAAATTTCTAGGGGGTTGTCGGGCTTTGCGAATTGTAACGAGAAATCGACTGGTCGAGGGGAGATTTTCGTAGATTTGAGAGCGAATAGCACCGCTATTTGTCGAAAATATACGAAAATATGCACCGATCAAACGATTTCGTAGTCAATTCTTGTAAAGTCCGGCAGTCTCCTATACTGAAAGTATAGCAACGATAATCTTGATGGCAACCAGACGAAATACCATTTTTTTCAGTTCTGAATGCTTCTACAGAAAGGGAAGATATTAGCTCACCTCTTCAAATTCCTAAGGTAAAAACGTTTACCGCGATATTCAGTTACAATTAACCGGCCAGAACTGATCATTTCATCAATAACCGAGAACTCAGCATCAACATTTCTCAAATATTCCAAAATGGCATCTTCACGCATGGGGTGAACAGCAGTAATACTTAAAATATCTTCAACGATATTGCCACTAAATGAGAATTCATTACCTTCATAGCCGACGAGATATTCTACTTTACCAATATGTTGTCTAAAAATTTGATAGGCCTGATTAACTTTTGATTCACTCGGTGCAGTCGCCC
>JAGLDI010000217.1 GCA_023145655.1 Desulfuromusa sp.
CCCAGAACCGTGTTGACCATCTCCTCAACCCGTACCTGGGGCTGTGGCAAGGCAAAACTTGAGGTGACAGACAACAGGAAAATCAGGGCACATAATAGTATCTTTTTCATCATTAAAATCCTAACCATTCAAGGGGATCGAGATTTCGCGAGTCAAATGCTGGTTCTTCAAACATATTAATATCATAGCTATTCTGGGTGATATGCGCCTGACGCAATTGCGCGTAAGCCGACCGGATAAAGAGATAAGGGTCTAAAGAGTCGGCGATAACCCCTTCATAGGTATCCTGATCCAGAGATAAACGGTTTTCGGCAGCCCAAAATTTGATCGCCAGATATTCACGAGTACGCAGATTAGCATATCTGAGCGGGTCAGCAAAAGAGTCAACAAAAGCACCTGTTCCATCACGTAAACTTGAGGGGCCAACAATCGGCAGAACCAGATAGAAGCCTGGTCCCACACCATAACGGCCCAGGGTCTGGCCAAAGTCTTTGGAGGTTTTTTTGACTCCGCCAATATTTGCAGCAGGATCAAACAGACCCGCGATGCCGAAGGTACTATTGATGACAAAGCGGTAGATCTCGGTGCCAAAACTCCTGAATTCACATTGGAGAAGGGCATTCCCCGCCCGGATTGGAGTTGCCAGATTAGAGAAAAAATGACTGACCGAAACCCTTGCCGGTCGAGGGAGAACCAGACGATATCCCTTTGCTACAGGCTTAAAAAAGTAAAAATAAAGCTTGTCATTAATCCAGAAAACTCCCCGGTTAAATGGTTCAAGAGGGTCAGCAATCAAGCGTTCCGGAGTGGTTGAACTGCTATCAAAGTCATCATCAAAGTCTGCGTCAAAATCTGCATCAAAATCATCAGCGGGGATTCCATCCGGCGATTCAGTCGCTGCCGCAGCAGTAACCTTCGGGCTTTCCGCGACAGCTGGATCTGTTGCAGCAAAAACCAACCCCAGTAGCATAAAATAACTGGTCAATAATATCGTAACAATACGCAACAATTTCTAAGCGTCCCCTGAAGTCAGTCAGTTTTTTCTAGCACAAAGACAAACGGTGCCGCAGGGCGATTGCTCACGTCCAGCCGCAAAACTTGAAAACCGGGATCCTGCAACCCGGCAAATAATTCACTGACCGCGTTCCCCTCCTCTGCTCCACCGGGATGGGCAGGGTAAATAACCACTGTCATGCGCCCTCCACTGGCCAATACAGAGCACCCCTGCTCCAAAGCGGCTACGGTAGTTTCTGGACGGGTTACCAGCTGTTGATCGCCGCCGGGCAGATACCCCAGGTTGGCAATAATCCCTTTAGGTGCTGCCGGCATTACAGCAGAAAACCCGGCATGGCTCATCTGCAATAGATCGATCCCCGCTTCACGCTGCAATGGCTGAATATTCTGCTGCTGCAACCTTACTTGGGCTCCTGCAGCAATCATCCTCTCACGGGTCGCCAGCAATGCCTGCGGTTGAATATCAAATCCGACCACCTGCCCCTGCTCTCCAACCATCTGCAACAGCGCTGAAGTGTCCTGTCCGGTTCCAACGGTCAGATCGACAACCAGATCGCCGGATTGAACCACTTCGGCCAAAAGTTCCTGGCTCCACTGCACCATCCGGGTCAAGAGATGTTTCATGAATCTCTCACCTTCAGTTTGGCTGCAATCAGTTGCCGATGGGAAAGGCCGATCAGAGATCCCAGCTGCCGCAGCAGAGCCTCTTCGTGACAATCCAGCTGACCATCGGCATAAGCCAACTGCCAGATCGCCTCGATAATCTGTTCTTTTTCCGGCTGGGTAAATGATTGATTGATCTCCCGGGTGAACTGGTGGAGATCATGACTCCCCTTGCGGGTTGCTTCCGCTAATTCCAGAAGGTCGTTCAGGGACTCTTCAGCGACCGAAAAATGTTGCACCAGTAACGATCCAAGCAAATCGCTCTCGGCCTGATGAAATTCACCATCAGAGTGGGCAACTTCCAGCAGCAGAACTGCTGCGGCCAGTGGAATTCTGTCATGTGCAGCGGAGCTGTCCAGATCTGTTGCTGGAGCAAAAACTTGCAGAAGTCTTTTTAACATCTATTCTTTCCCATCATTTCCGATAAAAAATAACCCGGGCTTTTTCCAGAGTGACCATCCCCCCCTGCAACATTTCATCAAGCCGGGGGATAATTTGTTCGATCTTCTCATCGCTATCGACCACTTCGATCACCAGGGGCAAATCTTGAGACAACCGCAGCAAACTATCGGTGTGTAATACTGACTTGGGACCAAATCCGGCAATGCCTCTCAAAACTGTTGCACCGGCAAAACCTTCTTCTCGAAATAGCTCTAACAGCACCTTATACAGTGGTTT
>JAGLDI010000218.1 GCA_023145655.1 Desulfuromusa sp.
ATGTCCAGACGGCCACATTAAACGAATTTTTTACAACTCTTGCGGTCATCGATTTTGTCCGCGTTGTGCGGCCAGGATGCGGCAAAAATGGTTGCTCGATCGAGAACCCAAACTGCTCCCTGTGCGTCATTATCACACGATTTTCACCCTGCCCCATACGTTCAATACCCTATGGCATTTCAATCCCCAGTTGATGGGTGACCTTTTGTTTCACAGCAGCGTTGACGCACTTAAGGCGTTACTTGCTGATCCCCGATGGCTGGGAGCCGAAGTGGGGATCACGGTTGCGATCGAGACTTGGGACGACCGTATGCGCTTTCATCCTCATCTCCATTGTATGGTGACAGGCGGCGGATTGACACCGGAGGGAGACTGGGTAGACGTTGAGAATCCTCGCTGTCTGGTTGCGGTAAAGCCACTGATGTGGGAGTTCAGGAAACGATTTTGTCGGGGTATACAACAACTGTTACAAGACGGCAACTTGACTCTGCCGGGGGATACAAAACAACGCTACTGGCTTGCTCGGATTAAAAAAATAAACCGGCAGAAATGGGCGGTTTTTATAGCAAAGCAGCCAGAAGACGGAGGCCCCACAACTGATGAAATTATGCGATATTTGTCCAAGGATGTTGCTGGCGGTCCACTGTCGGGTGACCGGGTCATCCCGAAATTATCCAAACTATCCGCTATTCAGTTGGCATATTTGAAATCCACACCATTAAGCGAAACCCGGTTGGAGGACGCATCTGGGGATGAGATCAGCTTTTACTGGGGTAGTTACGATCCAATAACTCAAAAACGCAAGCGGACTAATATCGAGACGCTACCCGTGGCGGAATTTTTGGAACGATATCTTCAGCACGTTCCACCAGCCGGCTATCAAACAATCCGTCATTATGGGCTCTACACCAGTGCAAAAAAGACTGCTTACGAACAGTGCGCCAAACTGTTGGCTGACCGCAAGACCATGCCATCCTCCGACGAGAACAACGACGAACCGATTTTTGACAATGAATCCTGGATTGCAGATCATACATGTCCTGTCTGCGGAAAACCTTTAGTCGTAACCGCTCATCTGCCATCATCCCTGAGCGGACATGTCGTCAAACGTCCAACGCTTGGTCCTGTCATTATCCGTTTCCCAACTCCGGGTGCCTTCTATGCATCTTGACTTTATTTCGCCCCTCATTATATTGTGCAGTGTTGACACCTCTGTAGAGCTCCGCCTAGGGTTACCATTTTGGTCGATTTTTCAACAGCTATCTCATCATCCTTGCACTCTTTTCCGCATTACCTTGACTCGAATAGTCAGCGTGTGGCATACTTTTCCTGTTTGTAAGGAGCAGAGGATTAAAGCAATCTCCATAGGGAAGGTGAGAGCCCAAGACGACCTTTTGTGCAGATCGGCCGTCCAACAAGACGTTGAAGCAGACAAAAAAATCTGGTGATAGTCCGACAGCCTGTGATTCGCATCTAAGGCGAGGTTTTGCCAGGTTTTTTGTCACGAATTTTTTGCAGCTTAACTCAATCGATAGAAGCGGCAAAATTGGCCCCACTTTGGAGCCCACAACTCGCCGCCGTTCACGACAAGGAACTGGCAATCGGAAACCGTAACAAGGCCACTTTGGCGGTAGCAAGAAAAATGGTAGCATTTATGCTGGCGGTAGATAAAAAGCAGGAGGCATTCAAAGTTATGGAGCTTGAATAGTTATGACAATCGAAATTTGACCAGTTGTGATTACCGAAAATTGACCACCCTGATTACAAGAT
>JAGLDI010000219.1 GCA_023145655.1 Desulfuromusa sp.
CGGCTTGACTCATTGATTTTTGCATTTGCCATCAGATCAAAAAGGATTCCCTCCAGATCACCAACCTCTTGCAAAGTAGTGCCGTTTTCCCGTGCAGCAACTTCAGCTGCCTGGTTGTTTTTAGACAGGTTTAAAAAATAAGTTTCGACACCATAGGCTTTGCCGTTCTTTGTGGCATTTGCATGGAGCGAAATAAACAGGT
Organism: Desulfuromusa sp.; assembly: GCA_023145655.1. GTDB lineage: Bacteria > Desulfobacterota > Desulfuromonadia > Desulfuromonadales > Geopsychrobacteraceae > Desulfuromusa. The sequence goes on from JAGLDI010000219.1 coordinate 203, forward strand.
CAGCACCCACCCGGTTTGCATATTCGGTCCGTTCTCTCAATTGTAGGTAATGGTCATCGGAACGGGTCAGGAGAACTTTGACCCCCATCTGCTGGCGTAGCGCTTTAGCCAGAGCATGAGCCATCTTGAGAACGACATCCTTTTCATAAACCTTATGTGGACCGATAGCCCCAGGATCTTTACCCCCATGTCCAGCATCGACAACAATCAGGTGAATCCCTTCATCATGTGATTTTTGTGGGACATGCAGAACCGTCTGCCGCTCAGAGGTATTATTAAGGATCAGGGCAATTGAGTCATCTGCAGCTATAACAACTTTTTTTCCTGGTGGAACGGCACTTAGACCCAGCTGAAAGGGCTTACCTTTTATATCAATAACCAGACGGTGCGGGTTTTCAAGAGTCGCCAGCTTATATTCTGCAACATGGTTCAAATCAATAACAACCCGCGTCCGCTGTTCATCAAAGTGGCTGTTTCTGACCTGTCTCACCAATCCATTACGAATCGGAACAGTTGCCGGCAAATCAGCACCCAACTTCGTATAGAGGAGATCAAAGTAAAGGCGTGGATTATCTCCCTTCAAGTAATGGGGTTGCACCACCACCGGGGCAGTCAGATCAAAAACAATCCGGGTATACTCAGGGCCACTCCAATAGCGGATCTTTTCCAATCGGGGAGCATCGCCAACAGATTGATAGATCTCCTGCTGGTTTCCAACCCGTGCCGGTTTTTCTGCAGCTGGAACAGGTAATCGGTCTAGATTCTGCTGTGCGGCAACGACCATATCCCCGTGGGGGACCTGCTTGATCAACCGCAGATAAAAATTATAGGCCATCACCTGATCATCAAGCTGCTCTTCGGCAATCTCTGCGGAGGAAAACAGGGCATCATCGGCTAAGTAACTATATGGAAAGTGATCAACCAGATCTATATAGTGATCGATTGCTTTTTCCGCATCACTGCCCCTTCCAGATGCCTTAGAGAGCCCATCCCAGGTTCTGGCAAGGAGGAAAAAAGCTTTTTCAATATTTTTATCCTGAAGTTGGTGTGCGGTAAAGTTGCTAAATCTGTTAATCAATTTTTCCCAGTTAACCCGTTGACGCTGTTGTTGCGAAGATTTGATCAACTGATGATAATCGTGGCGTAAAGTGGTGAAATCTTCCGCAAAGGCCCCACAGGGGAGAACCACAAGCAGGATCAAGATTATGACAAGTGAGAGGAAATATTTAAGTTTCATCGCTACAACATCTTTTGCAACTGATCGAGAATCGTCAATGCTTCTACCGGAGTCGTACACCTTATATCAACAGACTCCAAACGGGTACGAATTTCATCTCCCTGCTGTACGGGGAATAGGGAGAGTTGTGCCAGCGGTTGTTTTCTAGTTTGATTTTTACTCTCACCCAGACGCGGTTCACCGGTCCGGACAAATTCTCCCGCTTCCAGATTGTGGAGAATCTCTTTGGCACGATCAATCACACTATCCGGTAAACCGGCCAGTCGACCAACCTGTATTCCATAAGAACGGCTGGCACTTCCGCTGATTATTTTCCTGAGGAAAATAATCTGATCATTCCACTCTTTGACCGCAACATTATAATTTTTAATCCGTGCGCGGGTGAGGGGCAAATCTGTCAATTCGTGATAGTG
>JAGLDI010000022.1 GCA_023145655.1 Desulfuromusa sp.
CCAGCAGGCAGGCTGATATATTGCCGGATACCTGGTAATAAACGACCAACAAAGGTTGAAATATGTCCGTGCCGGGCAAAGAACTTTTCCGACTTTTCCAATGCGGCAGGAGTGAGCAGAACATAACGCCCGTATCGTTCAAACAGAGGGCGTCCCCATTTTACCGCCAGCCAGTAATTAAAACAGGCTCCGAGCAGGCTCCCGGTAATTCCGGCAGCAATCACCAGGCTCAACGACATCTCCCCCTGTGAAGCGAGATAACCGGCAGGTGGAATCACCACTTCACTGGGAAAAGGGAAAAATGATGATTCGAGAAACATCAGGACAATAATTCCCGGATAACCCCAGAGGCTGACGGTATCAACAATCCAGATAACAATCTGATGAAACATCCTGATCCTCCCGCTAAGCACCCATGCTCTCAGGTATCTGGTTGGTAAAATAGTGACAGTCCCGGCTAATCAGGATTCTTTCCATCGGTCTACCTCTCCAGTGTCGAGAGAAAATTCAGGGTACTATGAACGGTAAACAGAGGGAAGAACAGTGCCATAAAAAAAACATTAATAATCGGAACCATGCTGATCAGAGCAGGGAAGACACCGAGTCGAAAGGAACGGCGAAAATTGGATCTGACCCAGCTGATCTTCTGTCCCAAGCTCCAGCTTCGATTTGAAGCGGGATAGTCAATAAACATCAGCGTTGAATAAAAAACATATAAAAGGAACACCAGCAGTTGACCAATCACCGGAACAAAGTTCACCGCCAAGGCTACAATGGTGACAAGAATACCGACAGCGCCAATTTTTATCCCCTCTAGAAGGTCAACCAAAACCTGTTGTGGTTTAAAACCACTGACAGGTTTCCCGGTTTGTTTCCCGTAGATTTTTTCAACCATCCCGCTGAGAAACACATAGCCGGGGGTGGTGATACAATAGGCGGTGAGAAATGCAAGATAGAATGCGGCTATCCGGCTAACCATAAGAAAGAGATATTTCAGGATCAGCCACCCCTGAGCGGTGAGCCAACCGACAACACCACTCCCCTCGGGAGGGAGTTGAAAAAAATTACCGGTAAATTTATCAACCAGCTGAATCGCCTGTAGATATCCCAGCCAAGTCAATCCTCCGGTAACAATCACCAGTAGAATGCTCCAGCCGAGGACCCGGATATGGCGAAACATAAAAGCGCCGGAAGAGAGGAACGGGGTCCAGCGCTGTTCAAGATTACTCTGTCTGTTCTTATTGATAGTCGACATCATATTTTCGGTTTCCGTAACAGATGTTAATCGCGTAATTCGTCAAAAGCCCGATCCAGTTTGTAGGAGCGGGAGGTGAGATAGGCCTCCATATCCTGTAGCCGATCATCAACTGATGAATATTGCTCATGAACCTTATTCAAGGTTTCTTTGGGTGAACGATGTATTGATTGCCAAAAACGTCTCTCCTCCGGCTCTTCCTGCTGCCCGGCAGGTCTCTTTTTAAGAAAAAAACAGGCCAGCCCATAAATCACAATGGTGGGCAAAGTAAAAACAATCAGGGCAATAAAGATAACAAAACGAATCAGAAAGCGACTTCTACCAAAAAATTCTGCAATGCCGGCACCGACTCCACCAATAAGCTGATGCTCTCTACTTCGATACAGACGACGGGGATTATATATTTGTTGGTTCATGATTTGTCTCTCCAATCGGGATATTTCTCATCAAGAATTATTTCCAGCGTTGCTATTCGTTGTGTCATCTGATTACCGTTCTGCCATAGTTCAGAGAGGGCAACTTCATCTTTTTTACTGAGCCCCTGCATCTTCTTCATTTTTGCCAGATAGTGGAGCAACAGCCAGATGGGGAGGACAACCACCATGAAGACGATTATCACGGCGGTCAACATCCCGAATAGTGTTGTGGACATGATTAGCTTTCCTCATCAAGGTTTGCTTCTTCAGCAGAGTCTTTGTCCAAGCGCTTTTTCAATTCTGCCAGTTCCTGCTCAATTGTGTCCTCTGCTGCCAGCTCGGCAAATTCTTCTTCCAAGGTCTTCTCCTGCCCCAGATCATGAGCCTCAACCCGCCCTTCCAGGGTATCCATTTTACGCTCAAGATGTTCAAATTGTAACATGGCATCGTCGACGCGACCATCACTTAGCTTGTCCCGAACTTTAAGACGACTGTTGGCAGTTTTCCAACGCAGATCAAGAGATTTTTTTCTGGTCTTTGCCTCACTTAGTTTTGCTTGTAGTTGTCCGATATCACTATTCAGCCCATCCAACTGTTCTTCAACAATCACTGCTTCTTTTTCCAGCTGCTCAACAGCAGTTTGAATCCGGTTTTTTTCTGCCAAAGCGGCCCGGGCCAGATCTTCCCGATCTTTGTTGATGGCGAGCTCGGCTTTTTGTCCCCACTGGATAGATTCATGCTGTAAGCGTTCAAGTTGGCGACGTAGAGTTTTTTGGTCGGCAATAGTTTTTGCCGCATTGGTGCGCACCTCAACCATCGTATCTTCCATCTCCTGAATAACTAAACGGATGATTTTCTCCGGGTCTTCTGCTTGCTCTAACATGGCGTTGATATTGGAATGAATAATATCGTTAAAACGGGAAAAAATACTCATAGTGAGCTCCTTTATATAATTGGGGTCAGATTGGCAACCAAAATGTTTATGCTGCCCTTTCCCTATCAGGAACTGTGCCAAGAGGTTGAGCCTTCGATATCCTGTTGATTCCACGGTGAATTTTCAAAAATCTGGTGATTTGACAAAAGAGGCCGTGATGGCTAAAATGGATAATAAATAATTAAAAACACTATAAAATGGTAGAATTGACCTATGGAAAATCGTTCTGTTCCCAATATTATTGGAGAATCCCTTGCTATTCAGAGGGTGCTGGATCAGGCCTCCCTGCTCGCGGATATCAGCCGACCGGTCCTGGTGGTTGGTGAAAGAGGTACCGGCAAGGAGCTGATTACCCACCGGCTCCACTATTTATCCAAGCGTTGGAAGCACCCTTTTATCAAACTCAACTGTGCTGCCCTCACTGAGACATTGCTCGAAAGTGAACTTTTTGGCCATGAGCCCGGCTCTTTTACCGGTGCTTCCCGTCTTCATAAAGGGCACTTTGAGGAGGTTGGCGAGGGGACCCTTTTTTTTGATGAAATTGCCTCCATGTCACCCCGGTTGCAGGAAAAATTACTCCGAGTTGTTGAATATGGAGAATTCTCACGGATCGGGAGCAGCCAGACCCTCTATACCGAGGCGCGTATCATTGGTGCTGCAAATCAGGATTTGCCACAACTGGCTGAAACGGGTCACTTTCGTCACGATTTGCTCGATCGCCTGGCTTTTGATGTGATTACCCTGCCGCCGTTACGGTCACGAAAAGAGGATATCGAGCCCCTTGCCAACTCTTTTGGTCTGAATATGGCTAAAGAGCTGCATCGATCTTACTTTCCCGGATTTACCTCCGGTGCAATCACCGAATTGATTGGTTACCCCTGGTTGGGTAATGTCCGGGAATTAAAAAATGTGGTTGAGCGTTCGGTTTATCACAGCAGTCCAGAGCGCCCGGTAGCGAAAATCATTTTCGATCCATTTGCTTCCCCCTATCGGGCATCCCCTTCTGGGCAGCAGATGGAGCAAGCTTCTCTTCCGCTTCAATCAGACCAGGGTAATTTTATCGATCAGGAGATTCGATCTGCTCCAGATAATTTTAAAGAATTTATCGAAAATATCGAAAAAAAGATTCTCTACAAAACTCTCTCTGACAACCAGTTTCATCAACGGCGCACCGCAGAATCCCTTGGTCTCAGCTATCATCAATTTCGGGGGTATCTTAAAAAATATCAGTTGACGGAGAAAAGCCGATAAGGCTTTGCAGATTCCCTCACCCGCGTGACCGAATGAAATTTGACAGGATATTTGAGAACGAAGCGTAGTAAGCAATTGATCGTTCTTGGCATCTGTCACAATTGCTAAAGTTTGATAAGTTTTTAGTGTTAGATCAAGTTTGAGCTATACCGCACGTGAATACAAAATAATGGGGCATAATACCCCGCAGGGTCAAATTGCCCCACCCCTCTTCCTCGTAACCCCTTGTTTTTACTGCATCGGTTCTTGGCATACTGCCTGCAGTTAACCCCTGTATAACATAAGTCTTGAACGTTACCTCCTTCGTTCATCTCAGTTCACCTGACGCACTGCTCTGCGCCAAGTGAACACCAAATAAGTTTTTGAACAATACCTCCTTAGTTCATCTTGGGGAACCAGCAGGGTTCCCCATCTTTTTGTCCAAAATTTTTCAACAGAACTATTTCTCTTGCTGCATTTTAGACCGTAGATGCTGATTAAGTGGGTGCCGCACTGTTCCTCTATATGTTATCAATCAAATTCTCTAAGTTTTGAAAGTCTTGTCTCCTCTTGTGCCAGGCATTGAA
>JAGLDI010000220.1 GCA_023145655.1 Desulfuromusa sp.
GCGCCAATAGCTGCCGCATCGGCTGGCCCAGAACCAGAAACGCCCCCAAAAAAAACACAGACAGAGATAGCAACAATTGCCAACCCGCCACGACGATGACCGACCAACAAATTGGCAAAACCAATGACCCGCTGCGAAATTCCACAACGTTCCAGGATAAAACCGGCCAGAATAAACAGCGGGATAGCTAACAGGGGAAACTTGGCAATCCCGGCAAAAAAATTAGGGGCAATGACCGGGGTCCCTAACTCCCCAATCCAGATCACCAGACAGGATGGAATCGCAATAGCGACCGCTATCGGTGTCCCAATCAGCAACAAGAGAAAGAAACCCAGAAACAGGAGGAGCCCAAGACTCATCGAACTCCCCCCCGCAGAGAGAGATAACCGGATTGGACAATACGAATCAGAATAAGAATACAACCGGCAGGAATACAGATGGTATAAATCCACTGGGGAAAGTTTAACGACTCAGAGGTGATTTCAAGAAAGCGCTCATCAAGCAATTGTCGATAGCCAAGAATCCCTAAAACAGAAAACAAACCAAATGACAGGATTGAGATAAATTGATCAACTATCTTTTGCAGCAATGGTGAAAATTTGTCATAAATAAACAGCATCCGCAAATGACACCCCTTTCGGAATGCCGCAGAAGTGCCAAGCATAGTTAACCACACTAACGAATTCACCTCTATTTCCTCAGTAAAAGCCAGGGGGAAGTGAAACAGATAGCGAGTAACAACATTGGCAAAAGCGAGGCAGGCCATAGCAGATAATAAAACAGCGCCGAGCACCTCTTCAAAGTGCCCGGCGACCCATTGTACTCTATTCAAGTGATACTCCTGATACCTAGGTGGCTGTCTGACTATCCAGAAACTGACCGCAACTCCGTTTGTCTGGCTTCAGTCCGTATAATCCGCTAGCCTCCTAGCGGGAAGCAGCGATCGCTTTTTCAGCTTTTTTCACCAGATCAGTACCAACGACAGGGGCCCACTTAGCGTAAACAGCAGTCGTTTTTGCCTTGAACTGATCACGCGTTGCCGTATCCAACACTGTCACTTCCATTCCATGACTGCGGAGCAGATCGAGAGCACTCAGATCCGGAGCGATCAGACCTTTACGAACAATGAGACGTTGCTCGTCGGCAGCTTCTACAGCGGCCTGTTGGATAATCTTCTGATCTTCTTTTGAAAAACTTGCCATCACTTTATTATTGACGGTCAGCATCAAAGGATCAATGACATAGCGCCAGATGGTTGCAAACTGGTGGAATTGCCAGATTTTAACCGGGATTTCAATCGCAACAACTGGATTTTCCTGGCCATCAACAACCCCCTGCTGAAACGCCACCTGAGCATCACCCCAGTTCATATTCACCGGATTAGCGCCGAGAGCTTTCATGGTTTCAATAAAAACAGGAGTACCAACAACACGAATTTTCAATCCTTCAAGATCAGCAGGTTTGGTAATTGCGCGTTTGGAATTGGTAATTTCACGGAAACCATTTTCTCCCCAAGCAAGCAGCGTCACACCTTTTTGGCTCAACATATCGGCAATTTCAGCACCGACTTCACCCTGAGTCACAGCATCCAAAGCTTTATAGTCGGGAAAGAAAAATGGCAGGTTGAAAAGATTGAGAGGTTTGATTGTGGTTGACCAGTTGATCGTTGAAGCAAAGCAGAAATCAGCCACCCCCTGCCGATGAATCAAAAATTCGTTGGTCTGCTTACCAGCCATCAAGGACGATGACGTATAGACTTTAATGTTAATTCGCCCGTCAGTCCGCTCACGAACCAGATCAGCAAATTTTGTTGCGCCAGCGCCCCATGGAAGCTTAGGGCCAACAACAACACTCATTTTATATTCTTTTTTATAATTACCGGCAACCGCCGTAAAAGAACAAATGAAAGAGAAACTGACAAGAACCAGAATGACCAGAACACGCTTCAGCATAAATCCTCCTCTAAAAACACATAAAAATTCTAATTAAACCCAACAAGCTACGCTATCATAGGGATTCCATAAAAAACGGTCAACTTCTAATAAAATAGTGATTAAATCAATATCGGAAGAATAATTCTGAGCCCCGCAGGTTTGAAGGGCTACGTTTCTCTGGCAGCTTGCCATTAGCATTAGTCATTCTGCCCCTCTGGTGACGCATAATCCTTAAACAAGAGGCTGGTCTGAATTCCGTGGTTATTCTGATATTTTCCACTGGTGTAATTTTCGTGCTCACCCTCAAGGG
>JAGLDI010000221.1 GCA_023145655.1 Desulfuromusa sp.
GGCCTGCGGGCTAAGTGAACGGACTATTTTTCTCGCGGTTCTGAAAATCTCTCTACTGGTTGCAGTTCTGGTTGCCGGGCTCTCTCTCTATGCCCGCCCCTGGGCTTATGAAAAAAGCTACTGGCTGAAAGCTGATGCAAAAATCAACTTTGATTTTTCCCGTCTCAGACCCGGACGTTTTCACGAAATTGGCGAGAGCAAGGATGTAATCTTCCTGGAAAAAATTGATGGGCAGAACGAACGGGCAGAAGGGATATTTATTCAGCAGTATGATGGTGCCAACCGCAAAATTACCCATGCCAGAGAGGCCCAACAGGAAATCAGCCCGGCCACTGGTAGAAAAATTGTGGTTCTGTACGACGGATATCACTATGAACTCAAAGAAAATGGGGGCAAATCACAGGTTATCTATTTTCAAAAATTTCACCTCTCCTTAACACCCAAGCCGATTGACACGATTAAGTATCGACAGAAATCAGCATCAACACTCAGTCTGGCTGACTCAACAGCGAAAGGAGACAAAGCCGAGTTTCAATGGCGGATCTCTACTGGTTTCTCAACAATCCTGCTGGGGCTACTCGGCATTCCATTTGGGAGGACAGCACCACGGCAGGGGAAATATGCTAAAACATTCGTTGCTGTATTGGTATTTGCCCTTTACTACAACATGACGGTCATTGCTAAAACCTGGATGGAACAGGGGCTGGTTGGTTCTTTCCCGGGGATCTGGTGGCCACAGATGATCCTGGTCATTTTGTTACTGTTCTTGCTTAAACGTAAAAATTGAAGCAACCTTTCTCCTGGATTTGAATTGACTGTAGTTTTTGCTTAACTCAAGGACCCATGAAAATACTCAATCGTTACATAGGTTTCCGGTTAGCTTGGGGGTGGCTGCTGGTTCTGCTGATTCTGACAGCTATGTTCTCTATCATGGAACTGGTGGGTCAACTCGATGATGTTGGGGAAGGAACCTACCAACTGGCTGATGTCTTCATCTATGTCGCCTATACTATGCCGGGTCGTATTCTGGATCTTGCCGCAATCAGTGCCCTGTTGGGAAGTATTGTCGCCCTTGGAACCCTGGCAAATGGGGATGAGTTACTGGCAATGAGAGCCTGCGGCTTTTCGGTGTTTCGGATTTCACGAGTGGTCTTAACCACCGGGATTATCCTGATGCTGGGAGTTCTGATCCTCGCCCAATTTGTTGTTCCACCGCTGGAACAACGCGCCTGGATAAATCGTGAGATTGCCCTTTCCGACCTGGGGACACTTCTCCCTGAAGGGGGATTCTGGACCCGGGATAAAAACCGTTTTATCAACATCAGATCTTCGACTTATGGTAAAGGACTTGATGATCTCAGTGTCTATGAGTTTGACGACAAGGGGAAACCGGCTCAATTTATTACTGCCCGTAATGCGGAAATTGACCCTGACGGTCGCTGGATATGTCATGATATCAGACAGGTCACCTTCCTGGAGCAGCAGATTATTGATCAAAAGATGCCCACCCTGACTCTGGATATTTTTCTCAATACCAAGCAGGTAGATCTTCTGAGTGTCACCCCGAGCATGTTTTCTATCAGTGCCCTTTACCAGTATATTCAGGTTCTGCAGCAGAGGGGGCAAAACCCCAATCCATACATTCTCTCGCTATGGCAAAAACTGACCCTGCCGCTCAAGATGGGAGCAATGATTTTTTTCTCTTTACCCTTTGTCTTCGGTCCAGCCCGGGAAACCAGTTCTGGCCGCAGGGTGACGCTCGGGACAATTATCGGGATATCTTACTACTATTTTGACCAGGCACTCGGTTATACGGGGCTGCTGATTGGCCTCCATCCGGCATTTACAACTCTGCTCCCGCTGGCGATTATCATCATGATAACTCTATGGTTTATGCTTCGCATCCCTTAACCGGCAATCGAGTTGATCGGTTCTCTCGCTGATTTAACACGATCAATAGCCGGGATCTTAATAAAAATTTCCTGTTCCTGAACAAAGCGTTGTTTCTCAATAGAATAACCCCGCACCTGCATCGTCACTTCCCAACCCGCCACGGTTCTTTTCATCTGATAGATATTGTATTTGGCACAATTTTCCGGCTGGGGATTGAGTTCCGATGCTGATGGGACACCAATCACCGGAATGGTTCCGGCAAGAGTTGGCATATTGGCAACAGTAGAAGTATGCGCGTGACCATGTAACACCAATTCTGCACCACGCCGTTTCAGGACATCAACAAACAACTGGCTGTCGGTGAGACATTTGCGCCGCTTCACGATTCCCGGGAGAGGGGGATGGTGGATCAGGACAACCCGCATAAGACCCCGGTCGCCTGTCTGCTGTAACAGGGTTTCCAATCCTGCCAACTGTTCTCGTCCGAGGCTACCGGTCGCTAACAGGGGGAGACTGGGTCTTGCTGAGCAAAGACCAATCAGGGCAACCTCTCCACGGATACGCAAACTGGGGAAAAAGTTTGCTGTTCTGGCAAGGTCCAGATCGGTGTCAGACTGCAGATATGGCTCCCACATGGAACATTTTTCAAACCAGTTTCGCCCCCAATAAGCTTCATGATTGCCGGGGATAACCGTAACCTGCTCTGGGGGACCAACAGAATCCAACCATTGTCTGGCCTCTGCATATTCCATTGGTAAACCGAGGTGGGTCAAATCACCAGTCACGGTAATATGATCTGGTCGGGTGATACGTAAATCCTTAACCAGGGAATCAACAATTTCGCGACGATGGACAAAGCGCCGTTTACGCAACCAGGAGAGATATCCCAAAATCCGTTTATTGAGCAACTGAGAAAGTTTTATATCAGCTAATGAGGTTAAATGGGGGTCGGAAAGATGTGCCAGAAAGAAGCTGTTTGACTTGGATAGTTCTGTCCTTTTCTTGTCCTCCTCCAGAGAAGATGACGGTTTCCCTGTCTTTACATTCACCATTCAGTGAGTATATAGTAGCTCCCTTATTTATTCTACCGCTGTTTCTTCTGGAAAAATTATTTAACCAAACTCGGGGCAGACCATATAGTCCACCGAGCAACCCTTATTAAAAGTTGGTACTTATGGCTACTTACGCACGAATTTTACAAGAAAGTTCTATCCAGTTATGGGGATTGTCCTCTCGTGAACGGCTGGGGAGAATGCTTGACAAAGCGGGGATTTCAATGATCCGGGAAGGAGACCAACCCCTTGCCGAAAATGATATGATTCTACTGCTGCGCAGTGATTTTCTCTACGATCAACGGATTATTGTCAATATTGTTGAAACTGAAGGGGCGGTTCTGGAATACAACAGTCCCCAGGGTCCTCAACCGGTTGCTGCTTATGTTTCCAGCAAATTAGCCGATGAAATGGAGGAGATCCTCTGTGCCGAAGGCATTAACGAGTACCCTGAGGGTTTGCGACGAGAATCACCCGAAACTCTGGTTCCTGCCTATCTGAAGAAATTGCGTAAAATTGATCCCCCCTATCTGTTTCCAATCACCGAAGAAAATCAGCGGCAACTGGAAGAACGACTTTTCTCCGGTTCCTATAAGGGGGTGACTGATCTGGTGACCAAATGGCTCTGGCCAAAACCGGCACAATGGGTCACCGGCTATTGTTCCCGGCACGGAATTGTTCCAAACCATGTGACCAGTGTCAGTCTGATTCTCTCAATCATGGCCTTATTGCAATTTTATTACGGTGCCTACGCCTGGGGACTGCTCTCTGCCTGGCTGATGACATTTCTCGATACGGTTGATGGTAAACTGGCTCGGGTCACCATCAATTACAGCTCTTTCGGAAATATTTTCGATCACGGTATTGACCTGATTTTTCCACCACTGTGGTACATCGCCTGGGGATTGAGCCTACAAACAACCCATCCAGAAATCATGGCTCTCCCCCTTAACCTGATCATCTGGCTGACCTTTATCGGTTACCTCGTCGGGCGGTTTTGCGAAGGATTTTTTAAAAAACGTATTGAAGGTAATGGTATCTTTTGCTGGCAACTTATCGATTCATGTTTCCGGTTGATTACCGGGCGGCGTAACCCCAACCTGCTCATCTTGACCTTGTTTATTTTCTATGGCCGTGCCGATCTTGGTCTCTTTGTCATATGTCTCTGGACGCTCATCTCCAGTGCCTTTCTGGTCCATCGCTTGAGAGAGGGGCTTCGATATCAGAAAGAAGTAGGACCGCTCCGTTCCTGGTTCCTGGATGTCGATCCGGTCAATGGTCAACTTTCTATGGTCCAGAAATGGTTCTGTCAACGCCCCGATACTGACATTAGGGGGAAACATTAACAATATTGTACAAACCCCCGATTCGCAGCATGATTGTTCTACTGATGGACACTCTCTGCAAGTAGGAGTGCTGACCAATCCACGCAGTGGTGGCAACAAAAAAGGACTCGGTGGAATCTATAACGTCCTGGCTCAATGGCCGGAAGTTCTCCACCGTGAGGCTTCTACCCTGGAGGGGATGACTGAAGCCCTCGAGTTTTTTGCCCGGAACAGGGTTGAGCTCTTGGTTATCAATGGAGGAGATGGAACCGCCCAGGCAGTGCTGA
>JAGLDI010000222.1 GCA_023145655.1 Desulfuromusa sp.
TCTGACTTGCAACCGATAAACAAAATTATGCAGTTGAATTTTATTTATGGTAGAGTCTTAATCTATGCCAAGCTATCAGTGCAAAATCGGAACAGCCGATGGTCGGATCGTCGATAAAATTTACGATTCTACGACCGAGGATCAGCTGAAAGAGAATCTAGAAGAGCAGGGCTTTTATGTCTTCCGGATCCGGCGCCAATCTTTGATTTTTTTTCAGGGTGGTCAGCATAAATCAGCCCGGATGACCGGCCGTCGATTTTTATCTTTTAATCAGGAATTACTGGTTTTACTCCGCTCCGGCTTGCCGGTGCTGCAGATCTTTGATACCCAGATTGAGCAAATGGAGTCTGGTGCCTTTCGGAACATCATCAGTGAAATTCGTGAAGAGATCAGGGGGGGAAGTTCCCTGTCAGACGCTTTTGCCAAGTTTCCACACTTCTTTCAGCCATTGTATGTCGCATCACTAAAAGCCGGTGAAAAGACTGGCGATCTTCCCGAAACACTGTCGCGCTTTCTTGAATATCAAAAACGGGTTGAAGCAATTCGGACCAAGGTTCGTAGCGCCTCTTTCTACCCGCTGTTGCTGACGACCGCAGCCGTAATTGTAGTCATTTTTCTGATGCTTTTTGTGGTTCCACGTTTCACCCAGATATACGCTGATGCCAATGTTGAATTGCCGTTGATGACTAGAACTTTGATTGGCCTTTCTTCACTTATTGGTAGCTATTGGTATCTTATTTTAATTGCTCTGATTGCCGCTGTGCCGCTGGTAAAATCGTTATTTCGCAGTTCCCGCGGGCGACTGCGGATTGACCGTTTTCTGCTACGCGTCCCTTTTGTTGGAGGTTTGAAAACTGACTACGCCCTGTCCGGCTTTAACCGTACTTTAGGGACAACGTTAGCCAGTGGAACACCTTTGGTTCCGGCCATGCAGATGTCGCGTGGAACGCTCAACAATCTGAGTCTGGAGAAAGAGATGGTTCAGGCAGTTCGTCGGGTTGAAGAAGGGACCTCCTTGTCAGATTCATTGAAACGAACTGGCTTTTTCCCCCCGTTGGCCTTACGTATGGTCAGTGTTGGTGAAACATCTGGATCTTTAACCGAGATGCTGGGTGATATTGCCAATTACTATGAAGCTGAAGTTGAACAACGGTTGACTAAATTGACCACCATGATCGAGCCGATTCTGATGATGATCATGGGTTTAATGATCGCATTTATTATTGTCGCTATGTACGTGCCGATATTTCAATTGGCTGGAACCGTCGGATAGGGGCGCCCTTGCGACCTTGAAGTTGTTAAGCCGATATCTGGGGGCACATAACAGGTGCATATTTCCAGATAACTACTTGTAACCCTGGATTGTCCGGTGACTGACCACCGGTCTGTCCCCTATAGAGCAACGAAATGACCTATCAACGCCAACAAATAGGACGGATACTTGCTGATATGGGAGCCATTGCCCCGGCTGAAATTGATCTGGTTCTGACAAAACAGCAGCAGAATGGCAAAAAGTTTGGTGCTGTTGGTGTTGAGTTTGGTCTGTTTTCAGAAATTGAACTGGCTCAAGCTCTGGCATCACAGTTTCAATTCGATTATATTGATCTGAGTAAAGCAATCCTTGATCCTGAACTGGTTGCAGCCCTACCGAGTGATATCCCGATTAAACACAATCTGATTCCTCTCGAACGCAAAGAGGAAACCCTTGTCATTGCGATTGCCGATCCGACCAATGTCACAGTTCTTGATCAATTAGAGCTACAACTTGGTTTAACTCTGGAATTGAAGATTGCCGCCAGTGATCAAATCGAACGTCTGATTGAGCGCGGAGCCGGGTCACAGCGAGTTTTGCACGAGGCTTCGGAAGATTTCAAACTGCAATTGATTAAAGAGACAGATAAGGGAGACGAAGTCCTTTCTATTGATAAATTGACAGCCGATACTAGCCCGATTATCCGCTTAATCGATTCGACCTTATTTGATGCGCTAAAAAAACGTGCCAGTGATATCCACATTGAAGCGACCAGTGACGGTGTTGTTATTAAATATCGTGTCGACGGGGTTCTCTATCAAGCCACTGAAACCATTGATAGCCGTTTTCAAAGTCCGATCATTTCCCGGATCAAGGTGATGAGTGAGTTGGATATCTCCGAACGAAGAATTCCACAGGATGGCCGATTTAAAGTGCGCTTGGGAAATAAGTCGATCGATTTCCGAGTTTCAATCCTGCCGACCAGCTTTGGTGAAGATGCAGTGATCCGGATTCTCGACAAAGAAGCAATAGCAGCTGATATGCACGGACTGACCTTTGAGGCTTTAGGTTTTACTACCCGGGAAATGAAGCGCCTGCGTACCCGGATTCGTGAACCTTACGGCATGGTTCTAGTGACCGGCCCGACCGGTAGTGGCAAAACGACAACCTTGTACGCCGCCCTATCGGAAATAAATTCGGTCGATGAAAAAATTGTCACCATCGAAGATCCAGTTGAATATCAAGTCAATGGGGTGGTTCAGGTTCCGGTCAATGAGAAAAAAGGGCTGACCTTTGCCCGCGGTCTGCGTTCAATTTTACGCCACGACCCCGATAAGATTATGGTCGGCGAGATTCGTGACCCCGAAACGGCGCAAATTGCTGTTCAGTCGGCGCTGACCGGCCATCTGGTTTTTACCACCGTCCATGCCAACAATGTTTTTGATGTCCTTGGACGTTTTCTCCATATGGGGATTGATCCCTATAATTTTGTCTCCTGTCTCAATTGTGTCCTGGCACAACGACTGGTTAGGAAACTGTGTCAACACTGTAAGACACCAGTAGTTCATAATGATGATTTTCTAAAATCATACGGATTGACCACTGAACAATGTGTTGCTGCTGATTTCCACGATGCTCCCGGCTGTAAAGAGTGTAATGGTCTTGGCTATTCCGGGCGGAGTGCCATTGTCGAACTGCTGGAGTTGAATGATGAAATGCGAGAAATGATTGCCGGGAAAACTCCGATATCGGAGTTAAAAAAACTGGCGCTTAACAACGGAACGGTCTATTTAAGACAGGCCGCCTTGGAAAAAGTTTTACGGGGTGAAACCACTTTTCGCGAGATAGATCGCGTCACCTTTGCGGAAGGTTAGGTCTATGCTGCGTAGAACCTATCTGGGATTGGAAATTTATCAACAGGGGCTTCGTGCCGTTGCGGTTCAGCGCCAAGGAAAAAAAATAGCCCTAGTCGGTGGACAGGCTTTGGAGCTGGCAGAAACTTTTTTACATCCAGGATACAATCAACCTAATATTTCCCAGCCAGAGATGTTTATTGATGCGGTTAAAAAGTTGCTGACGCCACTGGCAAAAAGTGATAAGCGAATTGCGGTGGCCCTTCCTGATCGTTGTGGGCAACTTTTTCTTCTTGATCTCGAAACCCCGTTTAAAAATCGGGCTGAAGGAGTAGAGATTATCCGCTGGAGATTGAGAGATCTACTGCCGGATAAGTCCAACCAGGTAGCTCTCGATTTTCAAGTTCTGGATGAGAAAGAATCGGGACAAAAAAAGATTTTGGCTGCGGTCATAAACCAGGAGGTGTTGTCACAGTACGAAGGCCTTCTTGAACAGGCTGGTTATGCGGCCGCAGTTGTCGATTTCCACTCGTTAGCACTCTATAACGCTTACCACACCAAAATAGACCTAGGGCGCGATTTTATTCTGATCGGGGTTGATGGTTGCCAGCTGAGTATTATGATATTTGTCAATCAAGCTCTGAACTTTTTCAGACTAAGGCAAGTCAAATTGGAACCACAACAGATTTTTCAGGAAATCAGCCGATCATTAGTAAAATATCGTAATGAGCAACCTACATTTGATCGCTTGGTGGTGCATCTCCATTCCGACTGGCCAAATCGGGAGGAGCTATTCACCGCCGTCGATTCCGTTTTTGATCAGGAGGTTCAATGGTTATTATCTCCCGTGAGTAAATTGATGAATGGTCATCAGCTCAATTTTCCCGGTGCTGAGGCCAATGGCATGGCTGCTGCTCTCGGCGTAGCTGAACGGTTGCTACAGCGGGTGACAATATGAAATTATCAATCAACCTCGCCAGTCGTCGTCATCTTAATCAGCAAGGATTGACGCTGACTCTCTCTTGCGCGATTGTGCTATTGCTTTTACTCTTGGGATTCCAGGGGAATACTTATCTACAGAACCGTCAACTGACCCTGCAATATCAGGCGCACCTTGATTCATTGCAGGAACAGCTACGTGGCAAACTCCCCAAACGATTGACTCCTGAAGAACTTGCGGAACAACAGCAGGCATACAAACGAGCTGAGACTCTGCTCCAGAGAGATTCTTTCCGCTGGACAGGGCTGTTTGATCGCATGGAAAATCTGCTTCCTGCCGGAGTGAGTTTACGCAGTTTCAATCCTGACTACGGCAAGAACAGTCTTATTCTTAATGGGGTTGCGAAAAACTTAAAGAGTTTGCAGAATCTGCTTGACAATTTACAAGCGGCTCAATTCCATCAAGTCTACCTAGAAAATCAAGCTGAGGTACAAGTTGTTGATGATCGTGGAGGCAAACAAACGGCTCTGAGATTTTCTATCAGTCTGGAAGGGGTGTTCTGATGAAACAGAAATACCCTTTAATAGCCGCTGTGTGGGATTCCAATCGCCCCCGGATTATTGTCATTATTATTTTATTCTTGCTTGTTATGACAGTTTTTATCGGACAAAGATGGTTTTACGAGGCAAATTTATTGCGACTAAGAACAGAACAATCCCGCTTGCAGCAACATGTTCGGCAGCGACAGATGGATTTTACTAATAGTGGTATTCCTGTTTCCACTGCGGAACAAATCGAAAAGAATTTACAACAATTCGATCATTTGATCCCGGTACAAACTGACTTTTCGGGTTTTATCGGAGAGCTGTTCGAGTGGGCGCAGCAGGCCGGCCTAGAAATTCATCAAATCAATTATCAACCAAAACATGAGAAGGAAGCAGCTTTGTTGCGCTATGGTCTGAATTTTTCAGTCAAGGGAAGTTATTCTCAGGTCAAAAATTTTATTTATTTGCTGGAAAATTCCCAGCGGATTCTATTGATTGAAAAAATTTCACTAAGTGGTTCTTCGACCAACAAGAGTGGTCAGCGCAAGGTTGATTTACTGATCGAACTGGCAACCTATTTTCAAGGGGGAGCAGTGTGAATCGGACACAGATCACGGTACTGTTGCTGATCTCTCTTTGTGTCGCCGTTGGCTATGCTTGGATAGCTACACCAAAGCAGCGCAGGGTTGATCCGCGACAGAGTACTTCACGCTACACAGACCAACAGCAACAAAAGACGACGAAGGTCTTTCCCGCAGTTACCGATCTTGATTTTTCTGGCAGTAGGAATAACCAATACCAAAAACCCCGGAAAAACCTTTTTGCCCCTTTATATCCGCCACCTAAAGTGGTGAAACGCTCTTCTGTCCCAAGTTCAGTTAAAAAAGTCACAAAACCAATTATAAAATCGAAAAAAGTCATTCAACAACAAGGTTCGAAACCAATTCAGCCACTAAATGTTATAGGCTATTTAAGTAAGGGGAGAGATTATACTGTTTTCTTGTCGTCAAAGCAGGGGGATATCTTTCTTGTCAAAACAGGCGATATCTTTGCCAATGATTTGATCGTCCACAGTATTAACTCTAAGGAAATTGTATTTGGTCGTCAACAGACGAATCAGCGAGTTACTTTGCGATTGGGTGAAGTAAAATCTCAACGGTTACCTGATGCAGGTTTTATATCGGGTCGACCCACATTTAAAATGCCCATCGAACACACTAAAGTTAAAAAACCAATAATGGTTGAGAATCCCAATATGGACTCCAATCCTTTTCGTGGTGCCATAAAGAAAGTTAAAAAATAATTATTTATGAGTGAGGCTATAATCATGATGATAAAGAAGATTGCTCATAATCGGGCGCCAGTTGTTTTACTGATGGTCTTATTGTTGTTTTCAGGGTGTGCTGTCGGGAAGACATCATTTCTAAAAGGGAATCAAGCTCTTGAACAGCAAAACAATGATCGGGCAGTGATCGAATTTCTTGCTGCGGTTGAGAGTAATCCAAGCAATCATGAATATCGCATGAGACTAAATGATGCCAAAAGTAAAGCAGCTCTTGATCATAAACGTAAGGGGGATCATTTTTTTGCTCTGCAAGACTATCAAAGTGCTCTGCAGGAGTATCAGCTATCAACGGAACTAAATAGTTCGACATATGTGGCATTTGACGGCCTAAAAAAATCTCGTAAGTACCTTCAGGTAGAAACTTTGGTTGCTGAGGCACAGGCCTTACTTAAAGTAAATCGCACATCACAAGCCAAAGATACTATAGATGCTGCCCTCTCAATCCTTCCTGATTATCAACCAGCCTTACAACTGAAAGAAGAAATTAAGCAGAGTCAGTATGCACTGGTCGATGGAGTTGAACTAGAAGTAACCTCAACTCAGCCGATTAACCTTAATTTCCGGGAAACAAAACTACCTGATGTTTTTGATATTTTAACTAAACTTTCAGGAATTAATTTCATTCTTGATGAGGGTGTCCGTAGCAACAAGACCACCTTGTTCCTGGAACAGGCAACCTTTGCCCAAGCACTGGAATTACTGTTGCGAATGAATAAACTGGATAAAAAAATTCTCAACAGCAAAACAATTATACTGTTTCCAAAAACCCGCGA
>JAGLDI010000223.1 GCA_023145655.1 Desulfuromusa sp.
AGGAAGAATTCAGTGGCCGTATCTCTGAAATACTCGAAGATGTCTGTGCAACCCCGGTTTCTCCAGAGCTTCTTCCTCCCGACGCAGACGGCAATATTAAGCAGTTGACGGAGCAGGTAATCGGCCCTTATGAGCTTCATGATTTCTTCCTTTTTCAAGTTGTTCGGCTCCATTTCCCGCCAAAGAAGGTTCTGATGTTGGCTGAGCAGACGTTTGACGATGAATATTCCCGCAGTGAATTGTTGAAATGGCTACGACAATTTTATCAACGTTTTTTTAGCCAGCAATTTAAACGTTCCTGTTTGCCTGATGGACCAAAGGTCGGGAGTGTCGCACTTTCACCCCGTGGTGACTGGCGGATGCCGAGTGATGCTGCTGTCGATCTCTGGTTACAACAACTGGAGGGGCTGGAGTGAGCGGCACTCTCTATGTTGTTGCAACCCCCATCGGCAATCTGGAGGATATGACTTACCGCGCAGTGCGGATTCTTCAGGAGGTCGATCTGATTGCGGCCGAGGATACTCGGCATAGTCGTAAATTGTTGAATCATTACGCAATTGATAGTGCCCTCATCTCTTACCACGAACACAATGAAGAATTCCGTTCCCCACAATTGATTGCAAAGCTTCAGGCCGGCCAGTCCATCGCATTAATCAGTGATGCGGGGACCCCCTGTATTGCCGATCCCGGCTATCGTCTGATCTCTTATTGTCGTCAGGAGGGGGTGCTCGTTGTTGCGGTTCCCGGCCCATCTGCTATTGTGGCGGCCCTTTCAATTTCAGGTTTGCCAACCGATGCCTTTCATTTTGTTGGTTTTCTTCCGGCCAAAACTCATGGGCGTTGCCAACTGTTTGAGCTGGTTAAAAATGAACAGCAGACAGTTGTCTGCTACGAAGCCCCCCATCGTCTTATTTCCAGCCTGAATGATATTGGTGAAATCTGCGGAATGGATCGACCCATTGCAATTGCACGGGAACTGACCAAGCGACATGAGGAGCTGTTCAGTGGAACAGTGGCAGAAGCCTTAGAGTATTTTGGTCAGAGCGGGGTTAAGGGTGAGCTGGTCATGCTCCTTTCTCCTGCCCCTGTCCGGCAACCAGAAGGGACGGTCAAGGATACACTGTCGCGGTTGCGAGAAGAGACCGATTTGAGTTGGAAGGAGATTGTCAAACAGGTGGCGAAAGAGTTCGGGGTGCCCGGCAGTGATGTCTACAAAGAATCACTGGATTTGCGGTAGTCCGACAGCCTCCTCGTAGAAGTTTCTGATTATCAATCGCAATAATCCAGACAGTCTGAACCTGGCCGAATATTATCGTAGTAACCGGCAGATTTTGGAAGCTACCCTTCTACAGATTTCAATGAGCGACAAAGAGGATTGTGGTGATCCGCCGTATCATCCATTCAGAAATTTATCGATAAAAAATAAGATGCCTCAGGGGGAAGTATCATCTTAAAATAGTTTCCCACCAATTTTTGCCGGTGTTACCGGGGTGATAAAGGTTGCTTCGCCACTTTCTGCTTTGGGATATTGAACACCAAGAATCAGGACTTCGGAGATGGTTTCACCGACCTGCCGTGGTGCAAAATTCAACACCCCCATGACCTGTTGACCTTTTAGTTCTTCTGGGGAGTGACGGGTAAAACGACCAACACTGGTTCTGGTTCCGAACTTGCCAAAATCGACTGTGAGCTTGTAAGCCTTTTTCGGTGCAGCAGGGGCTTCTTCAACGGCAATAATCTTTCCCAGTCGGATTTCCAGAAGATCAAAAGTTTCCTCTTTTAAAATCGTACTTTTGATTTCACTGACCATAGTTTCCTCTACCTTTGTTTTGTTAGTAAATTTCAAATCTGGAAAATTCCCCAGAAGCTTTCTCCCATTTGACCTGTATGTTATCCACACGAGCCAGTTCAGGGCCGGTTTCGCACCAGCTGATGGTGCTTTTAACGTTGCTTTCTTCTCCTTCAAAAACAGCGCCAACTGAACTATCAGGGTTGTTTCGGCACCAACCGACAACTCCATATTGATTCGCTGTATTTTTTGTGCTCTGGCGAAACCAGACCCCTTGAACTCGTCCGATGATGTGGACTTCTGCTC
>JAGLDI010000224.1 GCA_023145655.1 Desulfuromusa sp.
TTATCAAGGGAGTTATCCCTTTTGTTCTGATCATCATGGTGGTTCTTTTACTCTGTACGATCTTTCCGGGGATCATCACTTGGCTACCTGAAAAGGTGCTCGGAATTTCACACTAACCGTGTTGGAAATATGGAGCCCCTGATGTTAGATTCAGGGGCTCTTTTTCTTTGAATTGTACCTTGGAGTGAATATGAAAGAACAACTTTCAGATAAATGCCGAGACGCAGTCGATATTTTTCAGGCCGGCCTACAAGCTGTTGCTCCCGGTGCAGCTATCAAAAAGTTTTGTCATCTCGATGCTGATATATTGGCAGTTGCTGGACAAAAATATGATCTAAGCCAGTTTAATAATATCTTTGTTCTTGGAGCGGGGAAAGCAGGCGCATCAATGGCCAAAGCGATAGAGGACATTATCGGTGATCGAATCACAGAAGGCCTTATCACGGTTAAATATGATCATCTGGAAAAACTGAAAAAGGTGAAAATTCAGGAAGCAGGGCATCCCGTTCCCGATCAAAATGGTTTAGCCGGAGCACAAGCTATTTATCAGCTTGCAGCTTCAGCCGATGAGAGCACTTTGATTTTATGTTTGATCTCCGGTGGTGGCTCGGCGTTGCTGCCGTTGCCTGTAGCGGGAGTTTCTCTTGCAGACAAACAAGAAACAACCAAAACTCTGCTTGCCTGTGGAGCCACTATCCATGAAATCAATGCGATCAGAAAACATTTGTCTATCATCAAGGGGGGAGGGTTGGCTAGGGCGGCTTATCCAGCAACCCTGGTTACCCTGATTTTATCTGATGTTATTGGCGATGATCTTGATAGTATCGCCTCGGGTCCTTGCGTTCCAGATTCAAAAACCTTTGTCGACTGCAAAGCGATATTTAAAAAATATTCCATTACGAACGAAATCCCATCCAGCGTTCTGAGCCATATAGAATCAGGTATTGCTGGGACAGTTGCGGAAACTCCAAAATCCGGTCAAGAATTTTTCAAAAAAACGCAAAATGTCATTATTGCCAGCAATTTTAATGCTTTGTTGAAGGCAAAAGAAAAAGCAGATGAATTAGGATACAACACTTTACTGTTGTCTTCCATGCTCGAGGGTGAAACTCGTGATGTTGCCGCAAATCATATTGCAATAGCTAGGGAGGTTCAGTTACATGGTTATCCTTTACAGCAACCAGCCTGTCTACTTTCTGGTGGCGAAACGACAGTCAGGATACAAGGGACAGGAAAGGGAGGCAGAAGCCAGGAATTTACTCTGGCTGCTGCTATAAAAATAGCAGGGATGGAAAATATCACTGTGCTTTGTGCCGGTACCGATGGCTCCGATGGTCCCACCGATGCTGCAGGAGCACTGGCCGATGAAACGACTCTACCGCGGGCGCAGGCAATTTCTGTCAATCCGCAAAAATATCTCGATAACAACGATTCTTATCATTTCTTTGACAAATTGGATGATCTATACAAAACAGGCCCAACCAATACCAATGTGATGGATTTGCGTATTATCCTTGTTGGCTAAAATTGTAGTTTATCCTTTTGGATTGGAGCGGATCCAACTTACTGGTGCAACCTACGGGGAGTGCTTCATCAAGCTTCTCTAAATTTGGTCGGTAAAAAAAATTCAGCTGCCGTAATTTATCCATCTTTCAACCCAAAACATTTAGAGTTGCCCCCCCCCTTCAATCTGAACCTAAGTGGAGAAGAGAATGTATCGTCGTACTAAAATTGTTGCAAC
>JAGLDI010000225.1 GCA_023145655.1 Desulfuromusa sp.
GGGTCAGGATGCAATGGGGACATTAACCGGTGAGCTGGAGCAGAGTCTTCCTGGGGTCAAGGTGATTAAGGCTTTCGCTGCAGAAGAGCGTGAAGAGCAGAAATTTATTCGGGAAAATTTTCGATTTTTTACTTTTATCCGTAAAACCTTTCGTTATTCAGCCGCTTCGGCTCCGATGATGGAGATTATGACATCATTCGGTGTTGCAGCGGTTCTCTGGTACGGTTTGGATCGAGTTGCAGCTGATGCAATAACCAAAGGGGAGTTGTTCTCAATTCTTGCCGCTATTTTATTGATGTATTCGCCACTTAAACGGTTAATTAAGGTGAATAATACCATGCAAAAAGCGGTTGGTGCTGCGGAGCGGGTCTTTGAAGTGTTAGATAGTCAGACTGAAACGGCCGATGCTGAAAATGCCGTTGACCTGTCTCGAAGTCTGGGTCATGTCAGTTTTGAAAACGTCGGGTTTGCCTATGATGATGAGCTGGTTTTGCGGAACTTTTCTGTTCAAGCAAGCCCCGGTGAAGTGATTGCCCTGGTTGGATCAAGTGGTGCGGGTAAAAGTACTTTTATTGGGTTGTTGAATCGTTTTTACGATCCACAACAGGGGAAGATTCTGATTGATGGTCATGATCTCTGCACAATTACCCGGAAAAGTTTGCATGCAAATCTGGCACTGGTCGATCAAGAGACATTTTTATTCAACGATACGATTGCTAACAATATACGTTATGGGCAACCTGATGCTGATTTTTCACAAGTAGAGGCTGCTGCTGATCAGGCTTATGCCGATGAGTTTATCCGGCAGCTGCCAGAGGGCTACGAAACCTCAATCGGTGACCGTGGAGTGCGGTTGTCAGGTGGACAACGGCAGCGGCTCTGTATTGCTCGGGCGATTCTTTGCGATGCTCCGATCCTGATGTTAGACGAGGCGACCAGTGCACTGGATACAGAGAGTGAGGCCATGGTGCAACAAGCTCTTGGTAATCTGATGAAAAATCGGACCACGTTTGTGATTGCCCACCGCTTGTCGACAATTATGCATGCCGACCGGATTCTGGTACTGCAAGGGGGAGAGATCAAAGAATCGGGAACCCACCAGCAATTAATGGAAAAGTCGGGATTGTATCAGCGTCTTTACGAGACACAATTCAGGGATAAAACTGATGGGAATTAAGAATCACCTGCTGGTGTCGTATGCTCCCATATTTGCATCTTTGGCGATCCGGTTTCTCTATTCAACCAACCGGACAGAAATTCTGGGGGGAGAATATCCCCAAAGACTCTGGGATCGTGGTAAGAAGATTATCTTATCCAGCTGGCATGATCAGCTATTGATGATGATAATGGCTTACCGGGGTGAGGGGGCAAAGATTTTGATCAGCTCTTCCAGGGATGGTGAGTTGATTGCAAGGACGATGGGTTATTTTGGTCAGGGTGCCGTGCGCGGCTCTTCCAGCCGTGGTGGCCGTGCTGCATTTAAACAGTTACTTGCTCTTGGCCAAGAGCCAGTTGACTTGGGTTTTACCCCAGATGGGCCACTGGGACCACGTCATGAACTTAAAGAAGGGATTGTCCAACTGGCACGGTTAAGTGGCCGGCCTGTTGTGCCGCTGGCTTTTGTCTGCAGCCGTGGCCATCGCTTTAATTCGTGGGATCGTTTCCTGGTGCCATACCCTTTTGGGCGGGGGGTTTACTCTTTTGGTCAACCACTCTATTTTGATCAGCAGGAGGGTGCTGATATGTTTCGTCAGCGGTTACAGAATGCCATGCAAGAGAATCAGAAACTGGCTGAAAAACATTTGGAATCTTATGGTTTATTTGCTGTATAATCTGCTATTGCTCCTCTCCGCACTCTTCTTGGTGCCTTATTATCTGCTTATCGGATTGCGATTTGGGAAGAGTCGACGTGGGATCAGGGAGCGTCTGGGGTTCTATTCCCCTGACCAGTTGACTGCTATCCAGTCAAAAAAAAACATCTGGATTCATGCTGTTTCGGTCGGTGAAACCCGGGCAGCAATGCCTCTGATCAGGCAGCTTAAACAAAAATATCCGGAGTTCCAGATTCTTGTAACCAATGTGACAGAGACGGGGCACGCGATCGCTCTGACCGTTGAGGAAGTTGATCTTTGTCTATTTTTTCCTTTCGATTTTTCATCGGTTGTGGGTAAAGCCCTCACAACTATAAATCCAGAATTGATTATTATTGTTGAAACAGAAATCTGGCCAAACTTTATCCGTCAGGCACACCAGTCTAATATCCCACTGATTCTGGTCAATGGCCGTATCTCGGACCGCTCTTTTCCCCGCTACCGTTTTATCCGTTTTTTGTTTCAGCCAATCCTGGAAAAATTTTCTGCCCTGTGTATGCAGTCACAAATTGATGCGGAACGAATTGCTGTTCTTGGAGCCCTTGATAGCCGGGTGGAAAATACCGGAAATCTCAAGTTTGATTATGAATTGAAACATGTTACTACAGCCCAGGTTCGACAACTTAAAGAACACTATCGCCTGCCTGAACAGACAGCTATTTTCGTTGCAGGAAGTACTCATTCCGGGGAGGAAAAACAACTCCTTGAAGCCTATCGACAGATATCAGCACAGATTGAGCAAAAACTGATTCTGGTGCTGATTCCTCGGCGTCCAGAACGTAAACGTGAGGTCATGGCTCTGCTGAAAGAGTTAAAATTCCAATATCGGCTCCGCAGTTCCCTAAAAGAAGGGGACAATCTTCTTTTATCTGGGGAGGTTTTAGTCGTTGATACTTTGGGTGAAGTTCTCGATTTTTATAGTATTGCCGATCTGGTTTTTGTTGGTGGTAGCCTGGTTCCTATTGGTGG
>JAGLDI010000226.1 GCA_023145655.1 Desulfuromusa sp.
TCGTAAAATGCTTGAGCCAAAAGATTTTGTGCTTCAAAGTCTAACGGATTACGATAAGTATATTCACTGAGTGATGAAATAGCGGTGCCATAATCTTTGCGGCCAATATGCAAGGTGGCTAGCGCTTTTATGACCTCCGCGGTTTGATGCTTACGACCCTGGATGAAATGAGCGTAAGCCTTATTGTCATCGCCCATCTTGCTATAGCACACCCCCATATTGGCATGGGCAAGAGAAAATTCAGGGAACAGTTTTAATGCTTCTTCAAGCGCAAATCGTGCTTTATACCACTTCCGCTTTTCCATCTTCTTTTCTGCTTCAGCATTCCAGATAGATGCGGTCAGCATAGCGGGTTTGAGGAGAGCAGGAGCTTGTTTGTCGGTCAACGCTTGAGCAAACTCGGCGGCCGTTTGAAAACGAAGATCAGGATGTTTGGCAAGTGCCTTGCGGATGATTTCAACCAACCACATAGGAATATAGGCAGGAAACACCGGATCGCGGTAAAGATGTCCATTGAGTATCTGCGCTTTGCTGCCACTAAATGGGACTTCCCCAGTTAGAAGCTCGAACAGTGTAATCCCCAACGAATAGATATCTGTTCGCAAATCGTAGATATCATAATCGCTTTCAAACTTCTCTGGAGCCATGTAGTACAGTGTTCCACCTGTCGTGTTGGCAATCCCGAAGTCACTTATTTTTACAGTACCAGCACTGCCGACCATAATATTGGCAGGCTTTATATCATGATGAACAATACCCTGCTTTTGTAGAGCTTCAAGACCAGAGCAGACTTCGATGGTCGTAGAGACAGCCTGATCGTAAGTCATTCTTTCGTTTTTTATCAGCGCATCACAAAGGCTGCCAACAGCACAATATTCCATTACCAGATAGACATTTTCGTCCTCTGCCATGGCCTGGTGAATTTTGATGATATTGTTGTGTTCAAGGTTGGCAACAATTTGCATTTCTCTGACAAAATTATCAACATAGGAGGGGTCAACCTCAATCAGTTCCTTGATCGCAACTTCCCGGTCGAGTATCGTATCATCGGCAAGCCATACCCGGCCATAGCCTCCCCGGTTGAGGAGTTTCTTGATCTGGTATGCTTCACCAAGCCTGTCGCCGATTTTCAACATGACTGCCTTTTTTCTATATGGTCACACATCACCAACAACGTTGGCAAACCCAGAAATGCTTCTTAATCCATTGTCCTACCATCGTAGGCTTTTTGTTTATCGCACCTGCCAAACGTCCTTAATCAGCACATCACACGCTGTCAGAGTCTGACCGTACACCGCCCCAGTATCCAGATTATACCGCCCTGGCTCAAAGTACGGTTGACCATCTGTGGTTGGATGATGACCGACCACATGAATTTCACCATCTTTGCCTGGTTGTGATAGACGATCCCAGAGAAGCGCATACGGATCTTGCAGTTCCAAGGGCAAACCTTCTTCGACTCCGGCATGAACAAATACAAAGTTTTCAAACCGCCACCACAGCCTTGTTAATTCCAGAAATTTGATATGATCTTGAGGAAAGTCGGTCATATCCCTGAGCCGATAACTACGAAGGGTTTCATTGCCACCATTACTCAGAAACATTTCAAGGTCTGATGCGGTTGAGCACTCTCGATACTCCTTAGATTCATCACGCAAACGGGTATCTACTCTTGCTCCCAGCTCCACCAAGGTATCCAGCAATAGCTGTTCGTGATTGCCTCGAATGAAGATGGTATCCGGAAAATCTGCCTTGAATTGCATAAGTTGCTCGATGACACCTCGACTGTCTTTCCCCCTATCAATGTAATCGCCCAAAAAGACGAACTGATCTTCCGGTTGCGGGGAAACGACATTTAAAAGGCGACGCAGCATGTCTGCCTGACCGTGGATGTCGCCGATAGCAATAAGGCGGGATACAGTACGTACATTCATTCCCATAAGAACTAAACCTTGTCCAACGATAACGCCAGACGGTAGAGATCATCAGCTAGAGCACTTATTTCATCCTTCATAAATAGCTTTTCCAGCCAGTTTTGAGGGATTGCGTTCTCACCATAATAAGCACCTGCCATCTGACCACAAATAGCGGCGGTTGTATCTGCATCATCTCCAAGATTAACCGCTGCGAGAATAGCTTGTTCAAAAGATTCAGTTGAAAGAAAAGCCCAGACTGCTGCTCGCAGTGATTCGGGGGCATAACCTATTCCGTGGATTTGTGATGAAGGCAGTATGGCAAGCCCCTTCCAATCATCACAAACGTCTTCTATGTCATTTCTTGACCTACCGGAAAGCAGCCGAGAGAGGATTTCTGCCAGATGTGCTGATGCTTGAATACATTGCTCGGCAGCGTGAGTTGTAAGGGTAGATAATTTTGTATATTCATGGATTTTTTCATAGTTCGGAAAATACGCAAGGGGAACGGGAGCTAACCGCATCAGTGCGCCATTACCAGCTGTTCGAGGGTTGGAATTTCCGGCATAAGGGTCACCATCACGCCGGAATTTGAACAGGGATTGAAGAATCGTCTTACCGATGCCGACTGGACGTGACTTCGGCCCTGGTTGGCCGGTGCTGTACCAATGAGAGTAGCGATTCATCTGATCTACAGGGTCATGGCCTTGGCAGTCAAGCAGGCTAGAAGCAAGACAGATTGCCATACTGGTATCATCAGTCCACTCTCCGGGGTTCAGTCTGAACTTGCCGCCCCCCGTCATATCAGTTCGTGGTTCAAATTTCTCACGAGGATAAAATTCAACCGTACAGCCAACAGCATCTCCACATGCAAGGCCTAGCATTGCACCGCGATAACGTTCTGCTAGAGAAATATTTATTGAAACTGTAGTCATAGCCCCCACCAAAAAACTTTCATTTTCGCTCATCATATAAAATCATACCGTTCTCACTATAACCAATATTGGGGAGTTTTGTGCCGCTGGCAAAGTTGACCCACCCTGCCATGCTGATAAGCAATTGCCCGCCACATGAATGCCGTATATTCATCCTCTCAACCTTATCAAGCCCACAACTTGGCAAGTTATATGTAAATACACTACTGCCGCCGCAATACATACATCTGTCCTGATAAGAGGTCGTTTCAAATTGTTCCAAACGCTTATTTATCTTCAGTGCTTCCTGACTGGCTTTTTGAATTGCTTCTTGAACTTCAAGCTTTTTCGTCTTTTTTGATTTGAAAAATCTGGCAAGAAAACTGCTTTTCTTTTCCCCGGACAATAAAAACGACATAAAACTTATTCTTTGCGCATTCTGCCGATTAAATGGAGCACAAATCGTTACGATCTTGTCGCAATCACGACACCAGGCACCCTGTAAGACAGGTTTATGTTCAGGAAGCCCTTAATAAATGTAGGAGGGCCTCCAATGACATCACCACCATCAAAAGAGCAACCCGAACAAGTTATTTGATAATAAGGAAATGACACTTTCAACTCCGCTTCTCAATTTATGCTGTGTGCCTTTTGTTCAAAAAAGTCGATGACACTAATTACCTAATCCCCAGATGACTTGTGGTTGTAGACTGGTTCCAGACTATCCGCACGAATCAAAACCTGTCATTCTTTTTTATTCAGTTTAAACATGGGTTACCCCCTCGACGGCTGGTTGTAAAAGCTCCAGAAGCAATTGGTGTGCTTGGTCGTAAATGCCCCCCGCAGTTTTATTTTCTCTCGGCCCTGCAATGTTCAAAATCCTGACTGCATTTTCATGTCCCCAACGATGCACACCGCAAATATCCGGTATTTCTGCATTCAGGATAAACACTGGCTTTTGGTGTTTCTCCGCAAGTCGCATTGTCAGCAACGTGCCGCCAGATAATGTGCCCGTATTGACAATGAGGGTTCCATCACTCTCCTGCACATTGCGTTCTGTTCTTTTTTTATAACCTGAATTTGCAAGTTCAACCAGAGGGTAGCGATCAGGCACTGCGCCATCCTCGGATCGTCTTCCTTTGGGACAATAACCTCCTATCGGGATTTCCGCAGCGATAGCAGCATCAAGACCAGCCCGATCAACACCGGTTTGGCCACCAGAGATGACCTTTGTCGGACACCAGTATTTTTCGACTCCAAGATTTTTTAACTCGTGAGTAGTCATAGCACCATTCCTTATTCCCTTGATTCCACTATCTACCGTTCTTTTTAATCGGCATCGGTAGCACTATTGCCAAAGGCCGCGACTCTTTTCCAAATAGAAAATGATCTTGGTCTGGTTTTAAAAGCAAATATGTTCTTCGGAACTCTACAAAATAAATATTTCCGCACCGGTATGGGGCCGGCCGTTCACTCACTAACGAACCTGCTCATAACGCTGAAATAGCTCATCCTTCGACCTCTCGATAAATATCCGGCAAACAGCCATCTTCCCGGCTGGGCAGATTATCCCGGTCGGTGCTTTTGCGTTGTCTGAGCTTACGGATAATTTCAACCCTTTTCTTGTTCCCACGCAACTCAGCAGCGACAATTGACCAGTAAAGTTCCCAGCTGTTTTGATCATCAATGTTACGAGCGTGAATGTCAGCTAGATCAAGAACAATGGCAAAGTTTTTTCCACTTTCTTTGTCGAATTTAGCTTGAAGCACATAATAGGATGCTTCATCTGGCTCGACCTTGATCGCTGTATTAATCGCTTGTCTAGCTTCCTCTAGTCGGTTCTGTTTCTGCAGCAGCAATGCAAGATTGAACCAGAGAGTCCCCCATTCGGAATCTTCTTCCAGTGCCGCCCGGTAAATTTGTTCCTCACGTTTCCGGTCACCCATATATCCAGCATACAGAGCCATCTTGTTCATCAGCCCGATATCCGCCTGATTGTTACGCCCCATAACTGCTGCCATGAGACTGATTGCCTTTTCATATTGGCGCAGCTCTGCACAATCATCAGCAATTGTAGTCATGGTCTTGTTCCAGAGGGGTTCCGGAATCTTTCCGGTACGAAGATTTTCCTCTGCTTTTTCAATACGGATCTTTACCTTCTGTGGATTGGCAACATGGGTAAAGGGGTGTTCTTCTTGCTTCTCATAGATTGGAACATTCTCTCGTTCCAGATGAACCAGCCGCAACTGCAAGACTTGATTGAGATCAAAACGGGATTCAACCTGAACTTTTTCTCCCGCCCGAATGGGTGGTGGAACCTCCCAAATTTCTGACAGCAGAGTACGTTGACCGCTGTTGTCGCGAGAAACAATTTCTACCCGAAGATTGACCGCTTCCTCTTCAGAATCGGTGGGAATCGTCAAAATCGGTCCCTTGGCATAGCCTTCTTTATCCGGCCAAGGTAGAGCCGTTTGCTGTGGGAGAAGTTCGACCGAGCCGGTCGCCGTCATAATCGCAATCGATTCCTGGCAAACCGGTTGAATAACTGGCTGTTGAGTTAGCGCCAGTGCCAGCGCGTTGATTGCTGCACCTCGTGCGATAGCTGTTTGCATCGCATCGGCTCCATCAAAGCTGAGGATTTCGGCATTGCTGAAAAATTGTTCAACGGCATCTCTAACTTGAGGAATCAAACAACTCCCCCCGACCAAAAGACAGAGATCGATATCCTTAGGACTCAGATTATTCCGTCCAATGGCATCCTGGATCGGGGTAAAAATTGACAGGGTCTGCCGGTATTCGGTTTTTTTGACAAAGAGTCGATCCTGGTCAAGAAACGGTTCCAGCAGCTTGTTAAAATCAGTAAGTATCAAGGTCGGGTCGGTCAAAACCAGTTCTGTCCCATCCGCCAGTTCACAGATGAACTCACCCGACACAGAGGCAGTGAAAGGGGCAACCTCTGCCCGCTCTTGTTTTTTTATCCGTTGCTCAAGTTTTTCGCACAGGGCGATTTTCAGTTGTTCAGCAATCCGGATAAAGGCTGGTTCCAGAACCTGCTTCTTGACCTCGTAATCGAACTGATGGTCGTCCAGATCGTTTTCATCAATGATCTGGGAAAGGAGAACTCTATAAAAAAT
>JAGLDI010000227.1 GCA_023145655.1 Desulfuromusa sp.
TATGAAATGCAGCCATACAATAAGGCCAAGTTTGCCGAGGCCATCGATCAGCTTCCTACTGAATCAAAAGGGCCCACTCTTCTCCAGCAAGGTCTGTCAGAGCTTAATCCAATTTTAGCCGGTCTCAAGGGGCATACCGTAGTTTTTGTTATGACTGATGCTTCGTATACCGATCGTGGGAGTGACAGCACCGGACAGGAAGTCCTCGAAGAGGATATGAGTAAGCCGGTCAACATAGCCAAAGCGTTAACGGAAAAATACAATGTCAGCTTTTTTGTGATTAACAGCTCTTCTACTGAAAAGGAGCCGGAGGTCATAAAGGCACTTGACTCTATCGGTGAGAGTACTCGGGTTATTACTTTCGAAACACTCCTTAATCATCCCCATGTTTTTAGTGGCGCTCTGTTTGTCCTTAACCCCAAGATTGTTCAAAAATCAGTTAATATCGAAAAAATAATTGGTGTGGAACTGAATAACCTCCTCTTTGGCTTTGGCCAGGCAGAGATTAATCCTAAATATGCAGAGGGTATGAAATTACTTGGAGAGTACCTGCAGTCCGCTCCTGGCACTCGCTTATCTCTCTCTGGTTTTTCCGATAGTACTGGTCCTCAAGAATACAACCATGTCCTGTCCCACCGTCGGGTCGTTAATGTTTCTAATTATTTGATAGAGAACTTTGATATTTCGCCGGATCGGATTTCCATGTCCTGGTATGGTGCTGCAAATCCCATAGCTTCAAATGCGACTTCTGAAGGTCGAGCATTGAACCGTCGTGTTGAAGGTTTCATTTACTGAGATTGAAGGTTCCATGGTCTCCGGGGAGAGAAGGTTCTCTCCGTAAAAAATAGGGGCTTATTATTTCTTGAAAAAATGTTGAGAAATAGGTAAAAGGTAACCCGATAGCCTCTTGTAAGGCTGTCGGGTTACGTGGGTTATGGTGTGTGTATAGCCAAATAAAACAGAGTGGGTCTTTTGAGAAAACTATCAAATAAAGTTTATTTCATTGTGCTCTTGCTGGTTTTCCTCCTCCCGGGGGGATTGCTGGCAAATCTGCTGACTGCAGAGGAAGTGCCTGCTGCCCTGGAGCATGTTCGTGGGCCAGTGGCTCCGCATTTAGCTGATATCATCCCTCTGGAAACAGAATTATCTCTCCGCTTTGAAAAAATGAAAAATGATCTCAAAGGACCTCTGGATGTTGCTGATATTGAGAAAGCATATGCCGGAGTTACCGCAGACCTGGGAGATGTCTCCACTCACCTGAAACAACTGCCGCAATATCAGGGTTCAAACGAGCAGAAACGTATTAAAATTGCGACCCTCAAAAGAGTGGTTGAAAATAAAAAAAATCTACTCAAGAGTTTCATCAAGCCTCTAAAGGGTGAAATAAAACGGTTTGATAGCTGGCACAAAGAATGGCAATCTGAGAAAGAACATTGGGATAACTGGCGCTCTTCTCTGCTCAAGGGATGGGATATTGAACAGCTTCGGTTGACCTTTGTCAGAGCTGAGAAGACGATTGACACCGCTCTGCTGCTTATCCGGCAGCATCTTGAAGTGACCCTGAAATTACAGTCCGAAGGTGCTGCGACGCTGGGGCGACTTGATAGGTTAGACCTCAATCTGAACCACCAGTCATCTGGGGTGCAGAAAGGTGATCTGTTCAATCAGTCCCCCCCGATATTTTCTGCCAGCTACTTTTCACAATACTCCAGTGAATTATGGACGACGATCCTGGCAGGGCTGAAACTTCTTAAAAAGTCAAATAGCTTCTTTTTCGCACCACATGCTTGGACCCTGCTCCTTCAAATGCTACTTTTTCTGGTTGTGCTAAGTATTCTTTATAGATATAGAGCGATATTGAGGGAATCAAAACGCTGGAAAATTCTGTCCGAAGCCCCTCTCTCTACTGGTTTTTTTATTGTTATATTAATCTTCGCCCTGTTTTTATCCTATCTTCCTGATCGGGATACTCTGGGGGTGATCTATTTAATTTTTGGTGGTATTGCCTGCGTTAGAATCTTGGGAAAAGTGATTGACAACTCATGGAAAACTCAGGCCATTTATGGTGTGATGCTTGTCTTTTGCATTAACACCATTTTTGTGGCAATCAATCTGCCGCAGCCTCTTTTTCGATTGTACACTTTTCTGGTGTCGTGTTTGGCCCTCTATTTTTTTTCGTGTTGGTACAGGGAATGTTCTTCCCGGAAGGAGACCGAGGGCTATTTCTGGTTGTTGCGAGGGGCTTTTGTTTGTACCGTTGTTATTCTTCTTGCTGAAATTTTTGGCAGGGTCGGCCTCTCTTACTATCTTTTTGTATCGATTGTTCAATCAACGGCTCTTACGTTCCCTTATTTGCTTCTGATGTACATGGTTTACGGTGGACTTCATTGGGTGTTTTTTTCTTCACCAGTATGGAAGATCAAACTGCTGCGCAATGATGCGGAATCTCTGGTTCAAAGTGTGGGATTTTTATTTATTGCCGCGATATGTGGGTTCGCTTTGCTCCCGACATTTCTTATGTCTTGGGGGGTATATGATAGCATGTTGTCAGCAATGACAAGCCTCCTTTCCCTCGGCTTCTTCATCGAGACTCAGTGGGTCAGTGTCGGGACGATTATTGCTTCCATGTTTGCTTTCTACTCTGCACTGCTTGTTGCTCGTATCCTGCCGAAAGTTATTCTGGATGAAGCGATCACCGGGCAAAAAATACAGCGGGGAGTGCAGAATTCAATTGGTAAGTTGATCCGATATACTATTATTTTTATCGGTCTTTTGTTGGCATTTATGGCTCTTGGTTTTGATTTTACCAAGTTGACCATCATCATGGGAGCCCTTGGTGTTGGTATCGGTTTTGGTTTGCAGGGGATTGTGAACAATTTTGTTTCGGGTTTAATTTTACTTTTTGAACGCCCCCTGAGAGAGGGAGATACGATTGAACTGGGTGATAAAACTGCGCAAATTAAAAAGATTGGCTTGCGGGCGACAATTGTTGAGACTTTTGATCATGCCGATGTGATCATTCCAAATGCGGATCTGATCAATAATCAGGTGACCAATTGGACATTGTCGAATCGTCAGGTACGCCTCTCTGTTCCGGTTGGGGTTGCCTATGGCTCCAATGTTTCACAGGTCGTTGAAATATTGCTAGTATGTGCAAAAGCACACCAAGAAGTGGAAAAATCCCCTACGCCCCACGTTCTTTTTATTAATTTTGGGGAGAGTTCTCTTGATTTCGAACTGCGCGTCTGGCTGGCCGAAGCCGATATGCGGCTGGGAGTGAAAAGTGATTTGTATCACGCGATTGAGCAGGCTTTTCGTGAATCAAATGTTGAAATTCCCTTTCCACAAATGGATCTCCATCTTCGTGAGACTGAAGGTGCAACAAATACCGTTTCATCAGAGCCCACATCATGATTACGAGAGTTGTGGTCGTATGGCAATTATCAAGTATTTTTAAAGCAGAGTCATCCTTTTGTCCAACTATCTGGGTGAAAAATAAACCTTAGCAGAAAGGGGTCTAATCTCATGCGAGGATTTAAACACTTAACAGTATTGGCATTGTTCTGTGTGTTGTCAATTTCAGTAGCCAATGCAGCTGGGTCTGTAGATGACAAGACCGTTGCAAGGTTGGAAAAGCTGATCCAGTCACAACAACAGCAGCTAGAATTGCAACAGCAACAGTTGCAAGATTTACAACAACAGATGAGTCAATTAAATCCGGCTGGAACGGCTGTGCAAGCTCAGTCAACTGAGGCCAAGACGGCCAAGCTTGGTTCGATCGACAAGGGAGTTACTTCCGGGTCGGATAAAGTTAAACTGGTTCTTTCTGGTCAAATTAACCGCGCCATAAATGTTGTTGACGATGGAGATACGACGGAAGCTTACTTTGTTGATTCTGCTGCCAGCAACAGTAAGTTCCGCTTGGTCGGAACGGCGGAGTTGCCTGACAATTTGACTCTTGGGTTGAGGATGGAGATTGCTGTTGCCCCTAATGTCTCTTCTGATGTCGACCAGAACAGTTCAGAGAGTGGCGA
>JAGLDI010000228.1 GCA_023145655.1 Desulfuromusa sp.
CGGAGCTAAAAAAGGGAATTTTTTTCATACAACCGGTGAAGGGGGGATCAGCCGTTACCACCGGAGAGCCGGGGGCGATCTCAACTGGCAAATTGGCAGTGGCTATTTTGGTTGCCGTGATAGTTCTGGGGCTTTTGACCCTGATGCTTTTGCTGATCAGTCTGCAGATGATCAGGTGAAACTGGTTGAAATCAAGATATCCCAGGGTGCCAAGCCGGGTCATGGCGGGATCTTGCCGGGAGAGAAGGTGACCGCAGAAATTGCTGAGGCTCGTGGGGTTCCAATCGGGACTGATTGTGTGTCTCCCTCATCCCATTCGGCTTTTTCAACTCCACTTGAACTGATGGAGTTCATTGCCCGCCTACGTAAACTATCTGGTGGGAAACCGGTTGGTTTTAAAATCTGTATCGGTCACCCCTGGGAATTCCTCGGGGTATGCAAAGCAATGCTGGAAACTGAAATCTACCCCGACTTTATTGTTGTTGACGGAGCCGAGGGCGGTACAGGAGCAGCGCCACTTGAATTTACTGATCGGATTGGTTTTCCCCTCAAAGAGGGGCTGCTGATTGTCCATAACGCTCTGGTTGGGATTGGTGTCAGAGATAAAATTCGTATTGGGGTCAGTGGTAAAGTCGTGACCGGTATCGGCATTGCGGCGACGGTGGCTCTTGGTGCCGATTTTGTCAATACGGCCCGTGGATTTATGTTTTCTCTCGGCTGTATCCAGGCGCAGATGTGCCATACCAACCATTGTCCGGTCGGGGTTGCGACTCAGGATGCAGAACTGCAGAAAGCGCTTGATGTGCCGGATAAATCGGAACGGGTTTATAATTTCCACCGTAATACGATTCGGGCATTGAAAGAAGTTGTTCAGGCTGCCGGATTTGACCACCCCTCACAACTTGAGCCAAGCCACCTTTACCAGCGACAGGGCCCGACAGCTGTTCAATCCTACTCAGAGGTCTACCATTTTCTCAAGCCGGGGGAAATCCTTGAGGGGACTGATAATCCGAGGTTTAAAAAGTTCTGGAAGATTGCCAGTGCGAACAGTTTTGGTCCAGTAGGTGAATGATGCCTGGATTGATAAATTAGATAAACCCAGACTTGGCAGATGTTGGTGACGGCATTGTCAATATTATGTTAGTATCTGGGAGATCATCACGTTAGTCACAGTTGTTTTTACTCATTTTAATTCTTAAGGAGTGCCACCTATGAAACGAATAATAGGGGTTTGTCTGTCCATGTTGCTACTTCTGGCTGGTTGTTCTGGAAAAACTATGGTTGAGAGTGATCTTGGCCTTAAAGGGGCTCCCGATTGGGTGAATGAAGGGACCCAGATCCTCAATGATAAAGGGGGGCGCTATTTCCATGGGGTTGGCCAAGCGCCGCCAATGGGTGACGATTCTCTGCAGATATCCACTGCCGATAACCGGGCTCGTGCAGAAGTTGCAAAAATTATTTCCTCATTTATCGATGTTGCTCATCACGATTATAGTTCTGCCAGTGGTTCGGGAGGGGAAGTTGCCTCCGAACAGGCAATTTCTCAGCAGATTGAAAGTTTGAGTCACACCAACCTCAGTGGCTCGGAAATCATCGGCCATTGGCGGGACAAAAAAACTGGAATTATTTATTCAATTGCTGAGCTGGACCTGAAGCAGGTCCAAAAAGTGGTAGATGCCAGTCACAAAATGAACGAGGGGTTCGGCCGCTTTCTGGAATCCCAGGGAGATAATATTTTTGATCGTCAGGCGGAGGAGAAAAAGTGAAAACTTTTAAACTACGTAGCACCAGCATGTTACTCATCATTATCGCCACCCTTTTCTTCCTTGGTGGTTGTTCAACCAAGGTTACCCGAATGGATGTGGATGAGGTGAAAGACCTCAGCGGTGCCTGGAATGATACCGATTCACGTCTGGTTTCAGAAGAAATGATTGACGATATGCTTCAACGACCATGGGTCAGTGAGTATCAGACTGCTAACGGCAAGCGACCGACAGTGATTGTTGGTGAAATCCGCAACCTCAGTCACGAGCACCTTAATGTCAATACCTTTATTGCCGATATTGAGCGGGCAATGATCAATTCCGGGCGGATCGATTTTGTTGCATCCTCTGTCGATCGTCAGGAAGTCAGAGAGGAACGAAAAGATCAGGATCTGAACTCCCGTGAAGATACCCGTAATGCTATGGGTCGAGAAATAGGGGCAGACTTTATGCTCAAGGGGCAGATCAATACGATTATTGACCAGGCCAGCAAAGATCAGGTGCGCTATTATCAGGTTGATTTGACCCTGATCAGTATGAGTGACAATCGTAAAGTGTGGCTCGGCCAGAAAAAAATCAAAAAGTTTGTTAAGCGCAGCAAGCTTCGTTACTGATCCTTGGGATTGACTTTCAAATGAACACAGTCGGCCAAAAATGGCATAGTTTGCACAGGTTTATGTTTAGCCTTTTTTTGCTGATTCTGGCTGGTTGCGCCAGTCATAGCAGCCGGTTTGCCCCCATTGCCACAGATCTGGTTGACAATAATATTGATCAGGCACTGGAGCTGCTTGATCAGGAACATCCGTCAAGTCGGGATCAACTGCTCTGGTTGATGAATCATGGCATGTTACTGCGGTTAAAGGGTGATTATGTCGCGAGCAATGAAGAGTTTATGGCAGCCAAGCGACTGGTGGAGCAGTTAGATGCTCTCAGCCTGCGTGAGCAGGCGCTGGCGCTGACGATCAATGATACCACTCGCAGCTATGCAGGTGCTCCCTATGAACAGGTGTTGCTGAATGTTTACAGTGCCCTTAACTACCTCAACTTGGGGTCGCCGGATGATGCCCGGGTTGAGATCCTTCAGGCTAATTTACGACTTGCTGAGCTGGCGGATAGCGAGATCGGGGCTCTCTCTGAAACCGATCCTATTACCCGATATCTGAGTGGAATAATTTACGAACAGGGAGGTGAG
>JAGLDI010000229.1 GCA_023145655.1 Desulfuromusa sp.
TGGATACTGTCACGGTTGCTTCCCAATCTATTGAGGGTTGCCGGGTAAACAGCATGAGGGCTGCTGTGACAGGCAGAGCACA
Source organism: Desulfuromusa sp. (assembly GCA_023145655.1). Taxonomy (GTDB): domain Bacteria; phylum Desulfobacterota; class Desulfuromonadia; order Desulfuromonadales; family Geopsychrobacteraceae; genus Desulfuromusa. The sequence continues at coordinate 83 of JAGLDI010000229.1, forward strand.
TCATCGCTTCCATCTGGTCGTGACGGTTACGGAACAACCCCTCTTCACTCTCTGTCCAGGTGTTGAAAGCATCCATCGAGCTGCCCATTTCGAACTCCTCATGACAATTCAAGCAATCGGGTTCATTGATCCAGGGGGTGCGGGGGTTGATCTCAGCAATCGAATCGACAACTCTTGCCAGTAGATTTTCCATCAACCGTGCAGCCCCTTTTTTACCTGCTTCATGTTCTTTTTTCAACAGACTCAGAGAGTGATCTTCCATAGTTCCATGACAATTGGTGCAATCCATGAATTCTGAATGGTGACTGCGAAAAAATTGAGTTGGCCCCTCTTCGCGTGCCGGGTGGCATGCTGCACAGGCTTCCATCCCTTCACGATCGGTGAGGAAGTTGGCGTGCCAGCCGTGGATAGCAGCAGAGAGATTTAACAGCTCCGGATTTCCTTCGGTTCCAAGGTTTGAATCTGCGTGACACGATTGACAGAACATCGGCTCGCCGTTTTTTGCCCGCTCGACCAGACTTGTCCCACTGTTTTTGTCGTGGGCTGCCAGGACATCAAGGCTGGTCGCTGTCGAGAACCCTGCGACGTCATCAACCCGCCAGTCACCACCGTGACAATTTTTACAGCCCAGCTCCGTTGAGGCTGGGGCAACGGTTCTGGTCACGGCAAGGATTTTTCCGGTTGCTTTGTCTTTGGCTGTAATGGTCATCAGGGGATAGGGGTTGAAACTGCCATCAGCTGAATAGGGGACAACTGGAACTGCAGAGGCACCAAATGCACGATGATCTTCGTTAACGGTCATGGCTCCAGAGACTTTATTCCCAGTTACGCCAGTGCCGGGTGCTTGTTCGGCTCCGACCAGTTGCTCCGAGTAATCCCAATACTGTACCTGCATTTCGGGATTTTCGAAGCCACTTTCAATCTGATAGTTCAATTCAACCCCCGTGGTGATAATCTCAGGAGAATCGCCCCGCTTGACCAGCTGGGCGAAGATGTCGTTGCCGGGTGGCATCAGGCTCCAGTAGGCATCGCCATCGGAGAAATCGTGCATCCCCTGCCGGTTCCATGCAAGGAGAACGTATTCATCGGTTTCCTTATCGAACGCCTGAATGTCGACGGCCAGCTCCTGAGCCTCAACACTCTTATTGTCGACCGTCTGCGGATCGACATTGTTTAAACCGAAAACAATATAGTTTGCCAGTGCCCAGCGTTCTTCACGGGTCCCCATAAAGGGAGGCATGTATTGGTTAAATTTGCCGAGACCGTCCAGTTTGGCATCCATCCCAAAGGCACTATCATATTTTGCAATCTCTGGTTTGATGTCGTTCAGGAATCCATCGACTGAATGGCAGGGGCTGCACTGAAACTTAAATAAATCATGACCAGCTTCCAGCAGGTTTTCAGCGGTGACTTCTTTATATTTGGTCCATTTAGCCGAAGCGAGGAATCCTGATTTTTGAACTTCTGGTACATCTTTGACATAAACCTGGTTCGAATACATATGATCGTAGATGATGAAAGGGCGACGACTTCCCTCGCGGATGAACTCAAACGCGCCAAAGTAGACCAGAGCGATGCCAACAATCACAAAACAGAAGATTTTCTGGAAACTGTTCGGCAGACGGATGGTCATAATCATCGAAGCGATAAAGAGGATTGGCATGATCCAGGTCAGCAGTTGTAAATAATTGGCAACTTCCGGTGATTTCTCCAGCATGATTGTTTTTGCTGGCTCAGGGATGGCGATGAAATACCACCAACCACCGCTGACCATCAGGGAGAAGGGGATGGCAACCCAGGCGGCACAGGTGCGCATAATTTTTTGTCGCAGCTCGGCATTTTTTAGAAACGCTGCGGTGACAAAACCGAAGACCCCGCACAGGGTCAAGGAAAGACCGGTGC
>JAGLDI010000023.1 GCA_023145655.1 Desulfuromusa sp.
CTGATAACCGCTCTGTTGATCGAAACTATCAATTTTTCTTCAATCTGGCAGGCGATCATCCCACTTCTCTATGGTGGTCTTTGTTCTGTCGGGATTGCCTATACCTTACAAATTATTGCACAACGGGACACCCATCCAGCCCATTCTGCAATCATTATGAGCCTGGAAGGTCTTTTTGCTGCAATTGGCGGTTGGCTGATCCTTGGGGAGGTTCTCTCGATGCGCGGGCTGTTAGGTTGTACACTGATGCTTGCCGGAATGTTCTTGTCACAAGCCCCTGGAATCTTTGGCCGACAAAAACAGACGGGTTAGCGGTCTGATGACTGGAATCCAACGCAAGCGCTCTATTTTTTGCCGGACAATCCGATTTTCTTCAGTTTTCTACAAAGATATTTCTCATACCGGAGACTCCACGTGGCAGCAACGGATAAGCTCTTCCATCGCATCAAACGGCAGGTAGGTAAAGCAATTGGTGATTTTAATCTCATTGCAGAGGGGGATCGGATTGCAGTGGGAATATCAGGGGGGAAAGATTCTTATACCCTGCTCTATATCCTTGAGGCATTACGCAAAAAAGCACCGGTCAGATTCGAGTTAATTCCCATCAATATTGATCCGGGATTTCCGGGGTATCACACAGCGGTGATTAAAGAGTATCTACAGCAGCAAAATTTTAACTGTATAATGACAAAAACCAACAGTTATCAGATTATTGAGGAAAAACTGCGTCCCGGCAGCTCCTATTGTTCCTTTTGTGCTCGTTTAAGACGTGGCACTCTCTACGCTCAGGCAGAACGGCTTCAATGTAATAAAATTGCCCTTGGACACCACCTCGATGATTTTATTGAAACCCTGCTTATAAACCAGTTCTATAGTGGGACTCTGGCAGCTATGAGTGCAAAACTTCGCTCAAACAACAATAAACATACAGTTATCCGCCCACTGGTCTATGTTGAAGAGAGCATGATCCAGGGTTTCAGTGCCCAGAAAAACTTTCCTATTGTCCACTGTTCCTGTCCGGTGGCAAAAGCAGATGAGCAAAAACGTCAACAGACGAAACAACTCATAAAAAAACTCTCCCTGGAGATCCCGGAGATACGCAACAGTTTGATCCATGCTATTGGTAATGCTCAACCGGCCCACCTCCTCGATCGACACTTAGTAAAAAACAATAGAGCCCTCTAATAGTTGACAGTTGGGGGTCGAAAAGAAAATAATGACAAGGTCAATCTATGTAGAATCTCTCCGGAGAGAACAATCACCCCAATAAAAAGGCTATTGGTTTGAGAAAATATCCATTTCTATCAATATTGCTCATTTTCATCTTTTTTGCACTTATGGTCACAATATTTCTCCGCCTCCATCCTGAGGAGGAAAAGGTGGCGGAGCCTGAAATTGAAAAAACAAAGGGACAAGAAATACCAGCGACAAAAAAGAAACCCGTTATCCCGGGGATTAGTGTTCAGGAAAAAAAACGCCGCTTTACCGCAACAATTACCCCCCCGGTCCATCATGTCTATGTCGGCCTGATGCAGCAGTATCGGGAAACTGCGGAGCTAATACAAACTGATGAGAATCATGAGAAGCTTAAAGCCCTGAAATCAAAATATAAAGTCACGACTGACGAAGAGTTGCTGATGGCCCTCAAACCACACCCTCAAAGCATTACCATTGCACAAGCGGCAATGGAAAGCTCTTGGGCAACGTCCCGTTTCTTTAAGGAGGCCAATAATGTTTTTGGCGTCTGGTCATTCAACAAAAATGAACCAAGAATAGCTGCCGCAGAGAACCGGGGCAGTAAAACTATCTGGTTAAAAAAATATAAGTCCATTGAGGATTCTATCCGTGACTACTATCGAACCCTCGCAACAGGACGTGCATATAAAGAATTCAGAGCACTAAAAATGAAAACCGATGACCCTTACAAATTGGTCAAAAAGCTGGATCACTACTCTGAAAAAGGGGCTTTGTACGGGAGAGAACTTGCTGAAATTATTCACTTTAATAAGCTTGAAGTCTACGATCAACCACAAGAAACTTCATCAAATCAGCGCTAAGAGACTGTCGCTAAATTCATGGTATTATTTTTTCTTTTTCATAAACTTACTGAACAGTCCCCTTGACTGCGGTTCCTGCTCACGGCGTAGACTAATCAAGCGCAATTTACGCAATGCCTCGGTGCAATCGGGATTAGCCTGTACTGCCATTTCGAAGGATTTCTCTGCCTGGCGCTCCTGTCCCTGAGACTGATAAACTTGAGCAAGATAGAGATGGGTCAGATCGAAACTCGGATTAATTTCCCGGGACGCCAACAATACCTCCATCGCCTGATTCTGAATCGGAATTTTCTCCGGAGCTGATTTAAATAATGACCAGGCAAAAAAGGTCATATATTCAGATTCATCAGGACTCAATTTGATGGCTCGCTGAAAGGCTTTGGCTGCTGCACTAAAATTACGCACCTGCAGTAGAGCCTGCCCCTTTTGATAGGAAGTTTCAGCCTCAATTACTTGATTAATATCAATTGATTTTTTCGGTCCATTAACCAACTCATCCAGATACCCACCGCATGAATCCGAATCACTTAGAACCGTATATGCTTGGGTAATATACTGAAACATCTCATTAATTTTTTGACTCATTTCATTTGAAAGTCCACTGCCAAGGAAACGATCCGGGTGGTATTCTTTAGCCAGTCGATAGTAAGATTTCCGGGCGTCTCCTGAGCCACACTGCCGCTTCAGCCCCAGTGCTTCAAAATAATCACAAGCCATAATACGCTGATAATCATCAAGAATTTTATGCCGGAGCTTTTCATCAATAATTTCGGGCCCGGCCTGACCTGAAAGTTCCTCAGTTGCAATTGGATCTGGAATCGCACTCCGTTCCAGCATTTCAGAGATCATTAGAGCAGTCAGTATCTTCTGAATTTCGCGCTTGGCCAATGGATGTTGTAGCAGAATCTGTTCCAGAGTTTCTACCCCCAGACATTTTTTAAAAATCGCCGCGCCGCGCTTATTTAATTCGATATCCTGAAAACGATATTGCGGATTGCTCGCCTGTTTTAAATAAGTCTTATTGAAGGGGTAGAGAAATTCATCCAGTTGCTTTGGCGGCCAGTAACGGTTGATCCCCTGCATAATAAGCGCAGCTGGCGTCAATTTAATTCTGGTAATGTTTTGTTTGAAATCTTTAGCTGGGACAAACTGGGAGGTTCCATCACGCCAGGCAAAAGTTGAAAGAAGTTTCTCTGTTACCTGGCGAACCAAAGCCGACTGTACCTCTTGTGGTGTCAATAAACCCATCTCAATCAGAACCGTCCCCTGTAACCGCCCTGACTCCTCACTTTTCTCTACCGACTGATCACAATCAACCTGAGTGATGACCCCTTCATTGACCAACATTCGACCCAGGCACTCACTGAGAACATTAGAACGGGCAAAAACTGGATAACCCTCTTTTATATAAATGACTTTTTTTGCTCCCCCGCGAATCAAGTGCAACAATCCTGTCGCCTTTTCCCGGTAAAGCTGCTGCAGTTGCAGCGGGATTGTGTAATCTGAAAGGAGCTGAATTTCAGGGGTGGTATCTTTCGCAGTTTTATTTGGCAGGAAAATCCGCTCTAACAATTTCTGCAAATCCTCCCCGTTGAAGGGTTTAAGGAGGAAATCATCAACGCCATAATCATTTTTTGCAGCGGATATCTGTTCAGGGCTATGGAAAGTTGCGGTAACCATGACCACTGGAAGATTCTTGGTATTATCATGTTTTCGTAGCGCCCGACAGATATTAGGTCCAGAAATTTCCGGCATATTAATATCGATCAAAGCCAGGTCGTATTTTTCCAACAATAAGGTCTGCAAACCAATGGCACCACGATCAACGGTCTCAACCTGAAAACCAGCGGCTGAGAGTGCCTGCTGTAAAAAATCACGAAGATCGCGATCATCATCAATAACCAAAATTTTTCTACTCATGACAAATTTTCTCCATCCGGAACCTCTTGTGATTTGAGATATTTTTCAAGAAGTCCTCGAATCCCTTCTGTAACCAACTGATATTCTTTTAGAAGTGCCTTTTCTGCTTGTCGCCCCATACCAGCATAACCGAGGCTGATAGCCGCTTTTCTGAAGCCACTATTATGCGCGGAAAGCTCATTGATTGACTGATCATACAAAAGTCTTAATTTATTTTCCAATCTGCGTAGAAACTTATAACCGTTGATCAAAAGATTGGCGTCATTCTGCACCAAAATCTTATTTTCTGCCAGAGTTTTAAGTAATTCAACGGTATTCTGTATGCGTAATGATTCAAACTTGGCAGCATGCAACAGCTGCAGGTATTGGGTGATAAATTCTACATCGACCATTCCGCCGCGTCCGGTCTTTATATTGAAATGATCATCACCTTCTCGGGCATTTTCCTGCTCCATTCGCTGCCGCAGACGATAAATTTCTTCCCGTAAATCTACTGGAAGTGGACGTAAAAAAGCCAGTTGGGAGATAACCTTCTGCAACTTGTCAGTAAATTCTGCAGATCCACACACTGCCCGAGCCTTGGTCATTGCCTGTCTCTCCCAAGGTTGAGCCGACTCGTGATGATACCTCTGGAACGCGGCTAAACTGGTGACGAGTGGTCCCTGGTTTCCTGACGGTCGCAAGCGGGTATCAATTTTATAAACTGCCCCTTCACGAGTCATTAAAGTCAGAACGGTAATGATCCGCTGCGCCAATTTTGCAAAATACTCGCTATTACTAAGCGACTTGAAGCGTCTGCCATCTGTCTCTGCCGTTGGCAGTGTTTCCCCCTCGTTCTCATAAATAAAAATAATATCCAAGTCTGAATGGTAATTCAGCTCGAGACCACCAAGTTTTCCCATGGCAATAACTGCAAAAGCCGTTTCCTGATCTTCTCCATCTTCCCCTTTTGAGAACGGAGCTCCAAATCGGGGGGATAGCTCCTGCCTAGCCATTTTCCATGCCTGCTCCAAACACGCTTCTGCAAGCCAGGATAACTGTTTGGCTCCCTCTCCCTGTCTCATCTGACCATGCAGATCATTAAGAGCAACACGCAGAAACTCCTCATTACGAAACCGCCGCAAACCATCTAACTGCTGCTCATAATCTTCTGTCAGACCCATTTGGGAGTCTAACTCCGCACTTAACTGCTGGCGATCCTTGGTTGCAATCGCATAGGATCGAAAGACCATCGTATCCAGTAATTCTGGCCGTTGAATAAATATCCGTGACAACAATTGGCTGGAACCAAACAGAGCAATCAAAAGCTTAACAATGTCAGGATTTTCGACTAATAGTGAGAAAAAAGAGCTACTAGCACGGATAGCCCGTAAGAAAGCCTCCAGATTATTCAAGGCTTGATCAGGATCTGGTGAATCAAGCAATTCTCTCATCAGCAGAGGTGCCAACCTTTCCAGACAGCGCCGACCCCGTCGAGTTAATCGTTTTTGCGGATCACCACCACGTAGCATCAATAAGCTGTTGTAAGCTGCATCAGGGTTGGTAAAACCCTTTTCCTCAAGAAGGTCTTTGACCAGATCAGGGTCCGATTCAGCGTCAAAAATAAAATTGACTTCGGGAGTAATTTCCTGCTGCTCCTCAGCTACTGAATGGAAGAGGTCGTTGAAGATATGATTCACCTGCTGCCGATGTTCTTCAAGTGTAAGATAAAAATCTTCATAACAGGAAAAACCACAACGCCGGGCGAGGAGATCAAGACTGGATTGATCCCGTGGCAAAGAATGGGTCTGCTGTTCCTGAACTACTTGAATACGATGCTCAACCATCCGTAAAAATTGATAAGCCCTGCTCAGCGACTGTTGATCATCTGCCGAGATCAATTCTTCTGCTTGCAAAATTTGCAACATTTCCAAAGAATTCCGCTGCTGTAACTGCGGTTTGGTTCCACCATTGACCAACTGCTGTGTCTGAATAAAAAATTCGATCTCCCGGATTCCACCCCGACCTAATTTAAGATTACGCTCCCCCTCCTCCTTACGACTGAGGCTGGTATTGATCTTCTGCTTCATCAGCTTGATATCCTCGATCATGCCAAAGTCGAGATAACGCCGATAGATAAAAGGTTTGAGCCGCTTTAATAATTCTTTACCAAGGGCAATATCACCGGCAACCGGTCGTGCTTTGATCAGTGCCGCCCGTTCCCAACCCTGTCCCCAGGATTGATAGTACGCCTCAGCACCATCGATAGAAATTGCCAGATCGCCATTATTTCCATCCGGCCTTAATCCCGTATCAACCCGAAACACAAAACCATCTTCGGTTACCTGATGAAGAGCCCGAGTGATCAGCTCCGCCAATTTGACAAAATAGCGATGTAGACTGATTTTTTCAGTTCGACTACCACCGGTTACTTCACCATGAGAAGAAGAATAACAATAGATCAGGTCAATATCGGAGGAGAAATTCAGCTCATAACCGCCAAGCTTTCCCATCCCCAGAATTGTCATTGTCGCAATTCGAGGGACCCCATCTGCTCCCTCTTGCAGCGGTTGTCCGTATTCATCCTGCAAGCGCAAGCTGCAAACATCATGGGCGCGCTGTAAACACGCTGCCGCAAGGCCAGAGAGTTCCTTCATCACCTCGACAAGAGAAGCCAGTCCACAAAGGTCACGACTGCCGATGCGTAAAATCTGTGCAGCTTTATAGGTCCTTAATCCCGATTTCAGAGCAAAAAAATCGACATTATCAGGGACAAGTTTACCCAGATCAACAAGCATCTGTGTTTCACTACAGGGATAATCTATCCCCCCAGCTACAAATAAATTTTCAAAATAAATATTGCGGCGGCAAAGAATTCCCGCAAGAAACGGTGAACCACCCAAGACGGTCAGTAACTGTTGACAACGTGCTGGTTCCCGCAGAACTGTAGTCAATTGATCGATGGCAACAACATCAAACAACCGCTCCAGGACATTAAGGGCACCATCAGGATCAACCGTTGTCAAAATCAGGGAAAAAACTCTGTTCAGAAGATCTTTATCCTGCAGGATGTCATCAATCGACCGCAGATTGTTTTTTGCTTTTTCCCCATCCAGCAGTTCAAGGTCATCGAGCCAGAGAACCAGCTGCTCTTCATCATGACCCAATAACGCCAACGTTTCCTTTATTTCTTGCTGTGTTGGAACCATTTGTCCCCTTTTAGCGACCCTGAACAACCTTACGCAGCCCCGCCACATAGTCACCAGAAACGATACCATGTTCCGTAATGATCGCGGTCACAAGACGCTGCGAGGTAATATCAAAAGCCGGATTGAAAACGTTGATCCCTTCAGGAGCCAGTTGAATATCCTTGATATGGGTCATTTCCCGACTGTCCCGTTCTTCGATTGGAATCTGGCTGCCATCACTCAAACTCAGATCAATCGTTGAAACCGGAGCGGCGACATAAAATGGGATATTGTGCTCTTTAGCCAAGATAGCGACGGTATAGGTACCGATTTTATTGGCAACATCCCCATTTGCAGCAATTCGGTCGGCACCAACAATGACGCAGTCAATCTCCCCTTTACTCATCAGGTAACCAGCCATATTGTCACAGATCAAAGTGACCGGAATATTATCCTTCTGTAATTCCCACGCAGTCAGTCGCGCACCCTGCAAAAAAGGTCTGGTCTCATCGGCAATCACTGAAATTTTCTTCCCCGCAGCTATAGCAGAGCGGATCACTCCAAGGGCAGTTCCATAACCAGCTGTCGCCAATGCTCCAGCGTTACAGTGGGTCAAAACCCGGGCACCATCCGGCAACAGCGGTTCACCATGCTGCCCCATTTGCCGATTGATTTTTTCATCCTCCTGAGTGATCGCCAGAGCTTCAAACTCAAGTCCGATTTTCAGCTCCAGAACACTTCGATCCAGATTGGATTCGGCAAAGTGTTTCATCCGTTCCAGAGCCCAGGAAAGATTGACTGCAGTCGGTCGGGTTGCAGCCAGAACGGCACAGATATTTTCCAGCTCCTGAAAAAACTCCCAGCTTATCTCCGTTTCAATATCTCTCGCGCCAAACCAGACACCGATCGCTGCAGCAACACCGATTGCCGGAGCACCACGAACGACCATGGTACGGATTGCTTCAGCAACCTCCTGATAAGTTGTATAGG
>JAGLDI010000230.1 GCA_023145655.1 Desulfuromusa sp.
CCTCTTCAACACTAGACGCCTTGAGCACCATTGTTCTAAGTGGAACGATGGTTAAGGTGCTGACCTGGTACGATAATGAATGGGGCTATTCCCATCGGGTTTTTGATCTGGTCCGGTACATTGCGGCACAATAGCAAAAAGTGGAGAAACAGATGTTCAGAAAAAAATCTTTAAAAGATATCGATGTCCAAGGAAAGCGAGTGTTCTGCCGCTGTGACTTCAATGTCCCCCTTGATGAAAAAGGTAAAATAACCGATGATACCCGTATCCGGGCAGCATTACCGACAATTCGCTATCTGATCGAGCATGGGGCAAAAGTGATCCTTGCCTCCCATCTTGGCCGTCCCAAAGGAAAACCAGATCCAGCTTTCACTCTTTGCCCTGTTGCAACACACTTAAGTCAGTTACTGGAACAGCAGATCATCATGGCACCCGATTGTATCGGTGAAAACATTCAACTGTTGGCCAGACAGTTGAACAATGGATCTGTCATGCTTCTGGAAAATGTCCGTTTCCATCAGGGTGAAACTGATAATGATCCACAGTTTGCTGCACAACTGGCCACCCTGGGTGAAATCTATGTCAATGATGCCTTTGGCACCGCTCACCGCGCTCATGCATCCACAGAAGGGGTTGCGCACTTGCTGCAACCTGCAGTAGCCGGTTTTCTGCTGGAAAAAGAGTTGCAATATCTTGGTGCCGCCCTGGAAAATCCAAGCCGACCCTTTGTAGCAATTCTTGGTGGAGCTAAAGTTAGCGATAAAATTACCGTCATTGAGAACCTGCTGAACAAGGTTGATACTCTCCTTATTGGCGGGGGGATGGCCTACACCTTTCTTAAATCTCAGGGGGTTGAAATCGGGACATCATTGGTTGAGGATGATCGGCTTGCCCTGGCAGCTGACCTGCTCGATAAAGCCGAAAAAAGTGGGGTCAAGTTTTTCTTACCGTCCGATCATCTTGTTGCAGAGAAATTTTCTGCAGAGAGCCCTGCAACTGTTGCCAGTAATGAAGATTTTCCAGCAACCGGCATGGGACTGGATATTGGTCCAGAAACCATCAAAACCTACGTTGAGCAAATCAATTCAGCGAAAACTGTCATCTGGAATGGCCCCATGGGGGTTTTTGAGTTCAGCCGTTTTGCAACCGGAACCTTTGCAATTGCCGCTGCTTTAGCAGACACTCCCTGTCTGTCAATTATTGGTGGTGGAGATTCTGTCGCTGCAGTGAATCAAGCAAAGCTGCAAGATCAGATGACCCATATTTCTACAGGGGGTGGAGCTTCTCTGGAATTTCTTGAAGGGAAAAACTTACCGGGAGTTGCTGCCCTGACAGATGCATAACGAAACTGCCGCAACAGGAGAAATTTATGCGCAGACCAATCATAGCAGGAAACTGGAAACTAAATCTGACTATCGCTGAATCCAGACAACTGGCTCAGCAGTTAGCTGATAGTCTGGCAGATATTACAGATCGGGATGTTGTTATTGCACCCGTCTTTACCGCACTCACTACGGTCGCTGGTGTCATTGAAAAATCCCCCGTTCAGCTCGCGGGGCAAAATTGTTATCCACAAATAACCGGAGCTTTCACCGGTGAAATTTCCCCCGAATTTCTTGCCGACGCTGGCTGTACCCATGTCATTCTTGGCCACTCCGAAAGGCGGCAATTACTCGGTGAAACGGATGACTTTATTAATCAAAAACTACTCAAAACACTCGAGGCAGGCTTAAATCCAATTCTGTGTATCGGGGAAACCTTGCAGGAACGGGAAGCAGGACAGACGTTGAAAGTTCTTGATCGACAAATCAAAGGGGGGCTGGCCAACCTGACAGCGGAACAAATGGCCGATATCGTGATTGCCTATGAACCGATCTGGGCGATAGGTACGGGAAAAACAGCAACTGCGGAACAGGCACAGCAAGCTCACTCTTTTATTCGCGAGGTTGTTCTGCAGTTATTCAACCCGGAGGTTGCAGAAAATACCCGAATTCTCTACGGTGGTAGCGTTAAACCCAATAATGTCGATGGCTTGATGGCAGAGGAAGATATTGATGGGGCACTGGTCGGGGGAGCAAGTCTAAAAGCAGAAGATTTTATTCGAATTGTCCGTTTTGCCGGTTAGCACCCTCCCCCCTACTCTTTCCATGTGGAACGAAAAGGGGGGAAGGTTAATTCTTTACTCAGGATTCCTTTA
>JAGLDI010000231.1 GCA_023145655.1 Desulfuromusa sp.
GTTGGCGCGGCAGTAAGGCGTACCAAGGGCACGCGGTATTTCAAATCATCTGACTCTCTCAGTTGTAGGAGTGTAACCTCATCCATGAATTCTTGACAAAAAACCTCAACTGATATATCACATCCAATATGGCAATTCATTAGAGCGATGCCAACCCACTAAATTTCTTCTTTAGAACAAAAATATTTGAAAGATATCTTGCTATGCCAATACCAGCTAATTCCAAGCCGATCAATCGTTTCAGTATGAGGGAGGAAGTCTATAACACTCTGCTTGACTGGATTATGGAGGGGGAACTTCGCCCTGGTGAAAAGATTCTGGACAAGGATTTGGCTGAAAAAATGGGTGTCAGCCGCACCCCGGTTCGTGAAGCGCTAAGAAGGCTGGAAGATAAAGAGTTAGTTGAATCTTCGGCAAACCGTTGGACCCGAGTGGCAGAAATATCGATTGACGAAGCGGAAAAAACCTACCCTATCTTATGGACTATGGAAGAACTGGCCGTTGCCCAGGCGATTGAAAATCTGACCGGAACTGATTTCAAAAGGATGGAAGAGATAAATAATACCCTTGATAAGGCTCTGGATGATGGTGATCCAGTTGTGGCATCCCGAGCTGATGCACAATTTCATGATGTCTATATCGAACGATCCAATAACCATTTTTTGATCAGCATTATCCAGGACCTCAAAGTTAGATATCGGCGTGTGGAGGTGACTTATTTTGAAGGTTCTGCCTGCGCTAAGGATTCTGTTGCAGAGCACCGGCTGATTCTTGAGGCGTTAAGATCAGGTGACCTTATCCGGATCCAGTCGATGATTCGCTCTAATTGGCAAAGCAGCTTGAGTCGTTTAAAAAGCATTCAGCCTAAGACAAATCTTGATAACCTGGCGACTATTTCTATCCACCCATAAACCTGACGGAGTTACTTATGTCGATTGATTATAAAAAAATTGTTGAAAGAGCAGAATTTTACAAGCCGCAAATTTCGGCATTTCTCCGGGATATGGTTGCGATTCCCAGTGAAAGTTCGGATGAAAAAAAAGTTATCCAGCGGATCAAAGAAGAAATGGAAGCGGTTGGCTTCGACCGGATTGAGATTGATCCAATGGGCAATATTCTTGGCTATATCGGTCACGGGAAACACCTGGTTGCCATGGATGCTCATGTTGATACGGTTGGTATCGGCAATCGTGACAATTGGGAGCATGATCCCTATAGCGGTTTTGAAGATGATGAAATTATTTTCGGCCGAGGAACTAGTGATCAGGAGGGCGGCATGGCGTCGATGGTCTACGCCGGAAAGATCATCAAAGATCTGGGACTGGATGGTGATTATACACTGCTCGTGACTGGTACGGTTCAGGAAGAGGACTGTGACGGTCTTTGCTGGCAGTATATTATTGAAGAAAGTAAAATTAGACCTGAATTTGTTGTTTCAACTGAGCCGACTTCTCTTGGTGTCTACCGGGGGCAGCGGGGACGGATGGAAATCCGGGTTGATGTTGCTGGTATCAGTTCCCATGGTTCTGCACCTGAACGTGGTGATAATGCGATCTTCAAGATGGCTCCAATCCTTACCGAACTTCAGGAATTACACTTACATTTAAAAGATGATGTGTTTCTCGGAAAAGGATCTCTGACAGTTTCAGAAGTCTTTTTTACCTCTCCATCCCGTTGTGCGGTTGCCGATGGTTGTTCCATTTCGGTTGATCGGCGCTTGACCTATGGTGAAACCTGGGAAGGTGCCTTGGAAGAGATCCGCCAACTCCCAGCGGTGCAAAAAGCTGGTGGAAAAGTCACCATGTACGATTATGATCGCCCGTCCTACACTGGTCTGGTTTATCCGACGGAATGTTATTTCCCCTGTTGGGTGTTGGATGAAGAACATGCCGCATGCCAGACCTTGGTAGACTCTTATACTGCTTTATTTGATGAAGCTCCTGTTGTCGATAAATGGACTTTTTCAACGAATGGCGTCTCAATTATGGGTCGTTACAATATCCCTTGTATCGGTTTTGGCCCCGGTCATGAAGATCAGGCCCATGCCCCGAACGAGATAACCTGGAAGGAAGAATTGGTCAAAGCAGCGGCTATGTACGCGGCGATTCCCGTACTTTACGTGGAGAAGTACGCTAAGTAATTTTGCTTTGCAAGGTGAGAGGGCAGTATGGCATTGATGATAAAACGTGTCGTTGTCGCCATAGGTGGAAATGCACTGATCAAGGATAATGAACATCTGGAAATATCTGATCAGCTGAAATCCGCTCAAGAAACAGCGGCATATATTGCTGACTTTATTGCCCTTGGTTACGAAGTTGTCCTGACGCATGGTAATGGCCCGCAGGTTGGTTTTATCCTGCGGCGGTCGGAACTTGCTTTTGAAGCAGGGGAACTCCATTTTGTCCCGTTAAAAAACTGTGTGGCTAATACTCAGGGTGCTATCGGTTATCAACTTCAGGAATCTTTGTACAATGCTTTTATAGACGAGGGGATCGAAAAAAGTGCCGCTACACTGGTTACAATGGTTGAGGTGGATGCAGATGATCCCTCTTTTGCCCTTCCGACCAAGCCAATCGGCGTATTTTATCCTGAAGAGAAACTGAGTTCTCTGCGGGAGAAACATCCCGATTGGCATCTTGTCCCCCAGGATGGCAAAGGTTACCGGCGCGTTGTTCCTTCTCCCCAACCCAAGCGGGTCGTTGAAATTGAGGTGATCCGCAGCATGCTTGATGCCGATCTCTGTGTTATCGCATCTGGTGGCGGCGGTATTCCTGTGGTCGCTGATGAACAGGGTAACCTGTCGGGTGTGAATGCGGTTATCGATAAAGATCTTT
>JAGLDI010000232.1 GCA_023145655.1 Desulfuromusa sp.
TTCACTATTAATGCATTTATAGTTCAGTGTAATTGCATTGTCAATAAGTTATTCCGATTATTTGTATTTCTATCCGATGGAGTCCTACTAGCATCCATCAAATAGCTACTCACTGAATAACTACATTTATTGTGAATTATGTTGATTTTTTGTAAAAAAGTGGTTATTTTCGGTTATGGCAAATAAAAGTGGACTATCAATCAGAATTAAAATGGCAATCGTTGATGCTGGCATAACACAAAAGTATATTGCAAAATTACTGGATGTGGCAGAAACAACTGTCTCTGCTTACACAAAAGGAGTCTCTGAGCCTCCGACGAAAAACCTTGCGGCAATCGCCAAAGAGTGTGGTGTCACTCTCGACTGGCTGATCACCGGTAAAGAAGATGCGACAATTACTACCCCGGTATCTACAAATCAGTACTCAGTCGATATCGAGCGGATCGAGGAGGTCATCGAGGCCGTCATGGAGCACCTACAAAACAACGATCTCACCATGCCACCTGCCAAAATTGCCGAACTCGTTACTGTTCTTTATGAAGAAATTTCAGAAACTGAAAACAAACAAATCAATAACGGGACAGTTACGAGGATGATTAAACTGGCGAGCTAAAAAAAGAGCCGAACAACCATTGCTGTTCAGCTCTGATAAATCAGCGATCTCCTCTGGGGGATACTGACCCGCTCGCAGAAGAGTGTTTTTTTCATTACCACATCCCCCTTGCCTTATTCAACCGTTGCGTCAGCACCTTTTCAATCCGTCCTACAATCACCGGCGGATCAAACTGCTGACGATACTCTTCCGCTACCCCCGGAGCAATAGCTTCGACCTTCTCAACCAAACCAGCTAACTCTCTCTTCAGCCCACGCTGCCCGACACCGATCTCAGCAGCAAACTTCGACAGATTATCGACAGACAAATAACGTGGGTCATTCTGACCACCCATGCGCATGGCAAACTTGTTGCTCACCTGACGCTCACAAACAGCGGTGGAGATCAAGGGGTCAACCGCACTAGTCCATCAGCATAAAGAAATGAAATATTTTTCCCATGAGCGTCGGCTTTAGCGATCATAAAATTGAACAGCGCCCAGCGCAGCAATTCAGCAACATCAACCAGCAGCTCATCAGACCAATCGCGCAATAAGTCAAAGTAAGCTGTAAAGCCAGGCCCCCTCCTTTTTCATATTTGAAAGAGGACTCCACCCCAAGTGCCTGACAGAAATCCTCTTGATGCAGTCGCATCGTCCCATCTTGAGTCTGTCGCCGATCGTAGCGTTCCACCAATAGACCAGTCATCACCAATATTTATGGCCCTAGCATAGGGCACATTCAACCCGACCCGATCAGCCAGGTTCATGCAAAAAGCTTCGTTAACCATGGTGTTTTCCAACCGGTCAATCGACGTTTTGAGAATATGCGTTGATGCCGCCTCCCCTCTAGGAATGTAAAAATTTGTACCGTCATAGCGTACCGGTAACTTGTTTTGCGCCCAGCCAGCGATAATCGCACCCACTCTTCATCCGCCCAAAAGGGATGGTCGGGAAGTTTCGCCAGTGCAGCAGCCAGTTCTTCCTCGCTGATCAAGCGATAGCGCCCAGTTTTGTGAGGATCTGTCCCGTCCGGAAGCAGCCGAACCGCCCCGGCGCAATCGCCGCCAAGTTCACTCAACAGTCCAAAAATATTTTCCGGAGAGATTCCTAAGGTACGACCCACCTGGATGCGCACATTAGCTTCAGGCAGTAGATTTTCAAAGAATGCCCTGCTTACAGCATCATCAAAAGCAGTTGCACCGATCGGCGGCAGATGACGCGACAAGGGCAGCGCTTTGGATGCATTCAGGTAGTCGAGTTCATAACTAAATGACAACAATCCGGCAGTATGTGTTAGCTGCCCGACCGGATGACGGTTTAGATAGACATTCAGGATATCCTTTTAATCAATCCTTAAACCGATTTTTCGAACGTGGATAAATATAAACTTCCAGCCCCATTGATTTGAGTACTTGTAGCACCCGACCTATTTCAGCGATTTCTTTGCCGTTTTCAACTTGATAGCTGCCTAATGATACCTATATGCATGGATTATTTGCAAATATCTATACTTTTCACCTATTTAAGTAAACAATCGATACAAATCTGCTAACATTTCACACAGGATCTATAATCGGCTCCAATAGATCAGCGACCTTCTGCAGTGCCTCGCGCCGCTCATCCAAATAGTCGTAACGATCATAAATCCCTTCCACTCCTCTCACCTTATGATTCAAGCAGCGCTCAGCAATATGAGAAGGAACCCCAGCACCAGCAAGTAAGCTTCGACATGTCCGGCGCAAATCGTGAATAGTGAAATGATCAACGGAGAGATTTTTATGCGCAAAGAG
>JAGLDI010000233.1 GCA_023145655.1 Desulfuromusa sp.
CTGGACTTAAACCGGCTGGGGTTATTTGTGAAATCATGAATGCTGATGGCACGATGGCAAGGATGCCACAGTTAGAAATCTTTGCTGCAGAACATGATCTCAAAATTATTAGCGTTGCTGACCTGGTTGCTTACCGGATGCGTAAGGAACTATTGGTTCGACGTGCAGCCGAAACCACAATTCCTACCCCATTTGGTGGAACTTTCAGGGCAATTGTTTATGAAAATGATGTTGATCATGCGCAACATATGGCGCTAATTAAAGGTGAAATTAAACCAGACAAACCGGTTATGGTACGGGTTCATTCTGAGTGTTTAACCGGAGATGTTTTTGGTTCACAGCGCTGTGACTGTGGTGAGCAACTGCACGCTTCCATGGCACAGATTGAAGAAGAGGGGGCTGGAGTTATCCTTTATATGCGGCAGGAAGGCCGCGGTATTGGCTTGGTGAACAAAATTAAGGCGTATGCTTTGCAAGATCAGGGGCAGGATACTGTTGAGGCAAATCATTCTTTGGGATTCAAAGATGATTTGCGGGATTATGGTATCGGTGCACAGATACTTGCCGATCTGGGGATCAACAAGCTGCGTTTAATGACCAATAATCCGAGAAAAATGGTGGGTCTTGAGGGCTATGGTTTGGAAATTGTTGAGCGGGTACCGATTGAGGTGCCAGCCCATCGGGACAATCTTAAATACTTAAAAACTAAGCGGGAAAAAATGGGACATTTGCTGGAAAATCTCTAGGAGTCTATCGGGCTTTGTGGATCGTAATAAGAAAGCGTGCGGGAGGTCATTTATGTCAAAAATTATCGAAGGAACACTTGAAGCGAAGGATTTTCGTTTTGGTATTATCGTCAGTCGGTTTAACAGTTTTATCTCCGATCGATTACTTGAAGGGGCGCTTGATACGTTGATTCGTCATGGGGCAACCCGTGAGCAAATAACTGTGGTTAAGGCTCCAGGTGCATTTGAACTGCCTTTAGTTGCAAGCAAGATGGCGAATTCCGCTAAGTATGATGCCTTGCTATGTCTGGGGGCAGTTATTCGCGGTGGCACTCCCCATTTTGAATATATTAGTTCAGAAATGACCAAGGGGATCGCTTCAGTCTCATTACAATCAGGCTTGCCAATCGCTTTTGGTGTTTTGACAACTGATTCTGTTGAGCAAGCTATAGAACGGGCTGGAACCAAAGCTGGGAATAAGGGTGTCGAGGCGGCGATGAGTGCCATTGAGATGGTGAATTTGTTGGGGGCTGTTTAGTCAATGTCGAATAACCGCCGTGTTGGGCGTGAATATGCGCTGAAGATGTTGTTTGCCCTACACCTGAGTAAAGATCAGGAGACATCAGGGGCACTTCTTGCGACTTTTTTAGACAATTTCCGTTTTGCTGATGACGTCCTGGGTGAACCTTTGTCGATGGTTGATATTCCGTTGGCAACATCTTCCCGATTATTCGCTGACTCTATCGTTAATGGGGTTGTTGGGTACCGTTCAGTCATTGATAAGAAAATCTCGGAGGTTGCAAAAAACTGGTCACTGGAACGGATGACCCCGGTTGACCTGTCAATATTACGGATTGGTGTTTATGAGCTTCTGTACCGGCCGGAAATTCCGGATCCGGTCGTGATTGATGAAGCTATTGAGATTGCCAAGCGCTATGGTACCAAAGACTCACCTTCTTTTATTAATGGCCTTCTTGATAAGATTTCTAAAACCTCCTCTAAAACAGTTATTTAATTTATTTTTTTATGAATTGGGATTGCTATGCGTGCAATTAAATTTGGTTTGCTTGGATTCGGCACTATCGGTACCGGGGTTGTCCGGAACTTTCAACAAAACGGTGCAATCATTGAGAAGCGACTTGGTAGTAAGTTGGAATTAGTCAAAATTGCCGATCTTGATATTGAAACTGATCGCGGTGTCGAACTGGAATCGGGGGTTCTGAGTGCTACAGTGGAAGATGTTATCAGTGACCCTGAAGTTGATATTGTTATTGAGTTAATTGGTGGGTATGAGCCGGCAAAAAGTTTTATTCTTCAAGCGATTGCAAATGGTAAGCATATAGTCACTGCTAATAAGGCACTGATGGCGATCCATGGCCAGGAAATTATTGCAGCTGCTGATCAGCAAGGAGTTTCGGTCCTTTTTGAAGCCGCAGTCGGTGGTGGGATCCCAATTATTTCGGCAATTAAAGAAAACCTTTGCAGCAACGAATTCAGTTCGGTTCTCGGTATTCTCAATGGGACCTGTAATTTTATTTTAACCAAGATGACCGAGGAGGGTAGCAATTTTGCCCCGGTGCTGCAGGAGGCGCAGGAGCTTGGTTATGCTGAAGCAGATCCAACTTTTGACATTGAGGGTGTTGATACAGCACATAAAATTGCCCTGTTATCGGCACTTTGCTTTGGTACTGCCGTCGATTTTGAGCAGGTCTATACTGAGGGGATCAGTAATATCTCTGCAATTGATATCCAGTTTGCAGAGCAGATGGGATATAAAATCAAATTGCTCGCCATTGGTAAAAACC
>JAGLDI010000234.1 GCA_023145655.1 Desulfuromusa sp.
GTCATTATTCCCCGAGCATGATGCGAATAATTTCTTTATCGGTTTCCTTCATCCCCTCATGAGCCAGTCGGGCAATATTATTGATCGTATTTTCTACCCCTTTTGAGACAATTCCATCACCGCCATAAAATTGTTGACCTTTTTCAAACATCAGAAATCCCAGGATTCCGGCGTCAACCGCTGCGGAAATTTTAGCGGCGCAGGAGGGTTTCGCCCCGTCACAAATAATACCGGAGACCGATGCCAGGGCATTGACAATCGTGTGAGCAACCACCTCAAATCGCCCACCATGAAGCCACGCAATTCCGGCTCCAGCGGCACAGCCTGCACTCACAACCCCGCAGTATGCGGATAATCGACCAATGCCGGTTTTCAGATGAATTGCCACAAGGTTTGAGACCAGCAGCGCACGAAGCAGGGTTTCACGGTCCGATTTCAACTCTTTTGCATACTCTATGACCGGAATAGAAACTGTCAGTCCCTGGTTGCCACTTCCCGAAACAATCATAACCGGCAGATCACAACCACTCATCCGCGCATCGGAACCTGCTGCGGCTAAAGCTTTTGCCCGAATTTTGACATCATTTCCCCAAAATTCGAGCAGCACAGAGCCAACATTGGCACCCCAGTCACCCTTCAATCCCTCGACTGCAATTGCCATATTGTAATCAATCTGATGCTGTAGAAGATCCTCAACGTCTTCAAGATCGACGGTTTCTGCAAAATCAAGGATATCTTTGATACTCATTATGGAGCGATCGGTCAGGTTTATAACTTTAATATCATCGCACTGCTGATGTTGAGAGAACACCTCACCATTTTTTTTGATCAGGACAATATTTGTGTGGTAATGGGAAATCTGGACGCTGGCACTCTCCTCTCCAGCAAACACCGAGACAACCAGATCAAAGATTAAACCGCTTTTGGTTTCGGCAACGGCAACCTCTTTAGTGTCAAGAAATGACTTTATCCCTTTACGTCCGGCGTCATCAATTGAAGCGATCACTTCCAACACTCTATCTGCGTCACCGGCAACAATCCCTGCCACCGCAGAGGCCTCAATTCCTTTGAGACCACCAGTATTCGGCACAACGACACTTTTTACATTTTTGATAATATTTCTACTTGCTTCAACCAGAACCCGATCGGGGAGAACCCCCAGAATTTCCCGCGCCCGTGCTGCAGCGTAAGCGATAGAAATCGGCTCGGTACACCCCATTGCCGGGATCAGTTCTTCATTCAAAATATTCAGGTAGGCTTGATAACGATTATCCGTAAATTTCATTAGATATTGATCCTCCAGTAGATGGTAGTTTCAACTATCATAACCTGTTTTTATAAGGCAAGCTATCCTCATCATCGGGAACTGGAAACTTGCCATGTACCAAAGGCTTACCTTACACTATCAATAACTGACAGCCTCAACATAAAAAAGATGGTCGATATGATTCAGCTCCACATGACTAAAAAGTTCCATGAAGACCTGAGCAAATCTGGATGTGCACTGTCGGAGACACATGACCAGACAGCGGGATGGCATTGGTATGCCCATCGGATCACCCTGCTGCGGAAAAAATGTGTGATTGTCATGGAGGAAGAGTGCCGCTATGCATTGATCTTTTTCGGTTTAAAGAAACTGGACTTTGCCCACTTTGAGCAGCTCCTAACCAGTCGTATCATTGCCGAAGCCAGTTGGCTGTGCGACCTGCCACAGCCTAAGGAAAATGAAATACTGATTGAAAAGGTTCAGCAGAAATGTAGCGGGATTTTTTTCGACCGGAAATCAAACCGTAGCGTTCAAGCCCACATCAGACAGGTGGCACAGGAATTGGAATATCTTGTCCATTTCATCGATGAAAATTTACCTGAGCCTGGCAAAGAAGCACTTGAGCTGGGATTGAGAATCAATGACAGCTACAGAAAGAAGCAACAGGACAAAGATTATTTTGTGCCGCTGAAATGTTGGCGGGAATCACTCTTGACCCTTATTG
>JAGLDI010000235.1 GCA_023145655.1 Desulfuromusa sp.
AAAGAGCTATCTCGGCAGGGGCGCCGGTTCCGTCTGTCGTGCTAGAGCGGTTTATTAAAATGGTTAACCCCGGCGTGCAGGTTTTTACCCCTTATGGTGCAACGGAATCTCTGCCGGTTTGTTCCATCGGTAGTGAGGAAATTCTTCTGGAAACCCGGTTTGCCACTGATCAGGGGAAGGGTGTTTGTATCGGTGTACCAGTTCCGAGTATTCACCTGGAAATTATTCGAATTGATGATGATGAAATTCCCATTTGGCATGATGGCCTGGTGGTAGCTGAGGAAGAAATTGGTGAAATTGTCGTCAAAGGTCCACAGGTAACCCGCTGTTATTACAATCGCGTAGAATCGACTCATTTGGCAAAAATTGCTGTTTCTGGCGCTCGCGACTTCTATCACCGGATGGGAGATCTCGGTTATCGGGATGAACAAGGACGGATCTGGTTTTGCGGGCGTAAGGCGCACCGGGTGGTGACCCCGACCGAAACTTTGTTTACTATCCCTTGTGAAGCGATTTTCAATACCCATGACCAAGTTTTCCGTACGGCGCTGGTCGGTATCGGGGCAAGCGATGAAAAGCAACCGGTTATCTGTGTCGAAGTGGAAGAGAGTCTCAATCAGCAACAACAGTCACAACTTATTGCTGAATTGGCGAGTATCGCTCAGTCCCATGAGTTGACGAAAAATATCCATCAATTTTTAGTCCATCCGGCGTTCCCTGTTGATATTCGTCACAATGCAAAAATTTTTCGGGAGAAACTTTCTATTTGGGCTCAGGAGCAATTACGATGAAGGTTCTTGTGACCGGTGGTGGTGGTTTTCTGGGTAAAGCAATAGTTAAACTGTTACTTGAAAAAGGTGATGATGTCTCCTCTTTTTCCCGCAGTATTTATCCAGAACTGACCCAGCTTGGTGTTGAACAATCAGTAGGTGATCTCAATGATATCGCTGCTGTCGTTAAGGCAGTCGATGGCTGTGACCTGGTTTATCATGTTGCGGCAAAAGCGGGAGTTTGGGGCAGTTATGCTGATTTTTATCAGCCCAACGTTATTGGTACTCAAAATATTATTCAGGCATGTAGACAATGCGATGTGTCCCGCTTGGTTTATACCAGTTCCCCCAGTGTGGTTTTTGACGGCTCAGATATGGAAGGGATTGATGAGTCAACTCCTTATCCGGATCACTATCTTTCCTGGTATCCGCAGACCAAAGCAGTAGCAGAACAGCTTGTTCTTGCCGCTAATGATACTTCATTGGCCACTGTTGCTTTGCGTCCCCACTTGATCTGGGGTCCTGAGGATAACCATCTGGTGCCGCGGATAATCGAACGGGGCCGGAGCGGGGCTCTGCGTCGAATAGGAGAACGCTCCTGCCTGGTCGATACAGTTTATATCGATAATGCGGCCATGGCGCATGTACAAGCTGCTGAGAAACTTGCAGTTGGTTCAGTCGTTGCGGGGAAAGTTTATTTTATTTCTAACGATGAGCCTTTACCGTTGTGGAACATTATCAACCGGATTTTGGCTGCCGGTGGGCTTCCTGCGGTTGAAAAATCAATCTCTCCCCGTATTGCTATGCTTGCCGGGGGTCTGCTGGAAGGGGTTTATCGTTTATTCAAGTTATCTGGTGAGCCGCGGATGACCCGATTTGTGGCAAAAGAGTTGTCCAGCGCACATTGGTTTGACCTCTCTGCTGCCAAGCATGATTTTGACTATCGAGCAGAGATCTCCATTGATGAGGGTCTCGAACGTTTGCGGGACTGGTTACAACAAGGTCACTAAAGTGAATGCAGATATAACACCCTGGCAACTGCCACCGCCGATATTGATGATCAATTCTGGAGAGCTGCATCTCTGGCGTATCAATCTGCATTGCACCCGGCAATCTGTGGCGAAAAATAAATTGCTACTGAGCAATGATGAATTAATTCGGGCTGAGAGACTGCTTGATGCGCAGAAAAGTAGTCAATTTGTTGTTTCCAGAGCCGGATTAAGAATCATTCTGGGTCAATATCTGGATACTGACCCGAAACAAATATCTCTTCAAATAAATCAAGCGGGTAAACCTTCACTGGCTGATTTACATTGTTCACCATTGACCTTCAATCTTTCCCACTCTGGTCAATGGGCTGTTCTTGCTATCACAAATGGTATTCAGGTCGGTGTTGATAT
>JAGLDI010000236.1 GCA_023145655.1 Desulfuromusa sp.
GAGACATTGTAAAGCTGTATCATAAGGGCTCACTGCCTGATCTGGAGAAAATTCTAAGCTATTATCAACCCTGTGCCTGAACAGCAGTAATTGCTGATACGCTAACAATATCAGCAACAGAGCAACCGCGAGACAGATCATTGACTGGTTTTGCCAGTCCCTGGATGATCGGACCAACAGCTTCGGCACCAGCAAGGCGCTCAACCAGTTTATAACCAATATTACCGGCATCAAGATCAGGGAAAACCAGGGTATTGGCATGACCCGCAACATTGGATCCCGGAGCCTTTTTATCCCCAACCTTCGGGATGAGGGCAGCATCAGCCTGCAATTCACCATCAATCTTCAGCTCTGGGGCCAATTCTCTGACAATTTCAAGAGCTTTTAGAACCTTGTCGCAGTCAGCATGAGCTGCGCTCCCTTTGGTTGAAAAACTAAGCATTGCGACCCGGGCTTCAACACCGAGAAAGCTTTTACAGCTAGCAGCGGTACTGATAGCAATTTCAGCAAGAGCCTGAGCATCAGGATTGGGATTGACCGCACAATCAGCAAAACAGAGGGTTCCGTTTTCACCAAACCCCGGAGTTTGAGTCACCATCAAAAATACTGAGGACACCGTATTCATTCCCGGTGCAGTTCCAACAACCTGGAATGCTGCACGAAGAACATCACCCGTTGTATTTGCTGCGCCGGCAACCGCACCACCGGCATCTCCCCTGCGTACCATCATGGCGGCAAAATAGAGATTATCCCCCGCACCTAACCGGGCGATGGCATCGGGGTAACTCAAACCTTTTTTCTTGCGCAGTTCTACCAGTTCCTCAGCATAGCTGCCGATATTTTCAGCTGTTTTTGGTTCGATAATAGTGACATCAGAGAGAGAAACACCAAGTTCATCCGCCTTGGCATTGAGACTTAGCGGATCCCCCAGAAGGACAATATTTGCCAGTTTATCAGCAGCAATCTGCACTGCGGCTTCAATCATCCGATCATCATATCCTTCCGGCAGGACAACAGTCTGTAAATCAGCACGAGCTTTCGCTTTAATTTGATCAACAAGGTGCATCTTTTCCTCCTCTAAATATGCTAATATTTCCGACAAGGTGCAATTGTAGGATTTTTATATTTATACCTAATGGCAAAACTAAGGGTCAATCCTTTTTCACTTTTCACCCCAATCAGACTAGTCAGATTTAACCGTTCCATCTATAATCACGAGTGTATGAGTAATCTTTCCCCCACCAAAATAAATCGATCCAATGACCGACCCAAAGTCCTTATCTGGGGTCTGTTATTGTCGCTGTTGTTGCATATATTGGTGGTGCTATTCTTTGTTTTTTTCCCACAACAACAGGATTTAAAGCTGAAACGACCACCGACAACGGTGGTTCGACTCATCGACCTTCCGACTAAAACCAAAAAACCGCAACCGGAAAAAAAGAGTGTCTTCGAAATTGATCAAAAACCGGTTGAAACACCACCAACAACCCCGGTCAAATCCTTTCGCAAAGCAGAACAGGATCAAAAAGTTAAAAAAGAACAAGCTCCCGAAGCAGATGATGCTCGCGATCAGACAACGAAACGACCGGTAACAATACTTCCACAACAACAGAGACCACAACCTGAAGTTCACCCGGTGCAGCCACAAGAAAAGGCTCCAGCTGAAAAAGAAAAAACCGAACAACCTGATAAACCGGTTAAATCAATCCATAAAGCCAAAACTGAGCCAACCGTAAAACAGGACAAAGTTAAAGAAAAAACCCAACCCATCAAGACAAAACCGGCAGTACCGGCAACGCCACCACTCTCAGTGGAGCAACTATTGCCAAATTCAAGTACTCTGGACCGAATTACCCAGGGAACTCAGGCAGACCGCAACCGGAGAAAGAAGCGCGAAGGGGTAGAAATTGGTGATGAAGTCTGGCTGGACCTTCAGCAAAACTGGTTAGCGTCTTTTTTTCGCCGGCTCCACGACAAAATTGACCTGGTCTGGAATTACCCATCCCGTGCAGTCAGAAACAGGATTGAAGGGACAGTGGGGCTCACGATTGTGATCAACAAAAAAGGGGAGCTACTTGATGTCATTCTGGACCGGAGCAGTGGCTCAGACCTTCTTGATTCTGAGGCGATGCAGGCAATTTATCGGGCAGCTCCATTCGGACCAATAACGAAACGTTATCCACACGAAGTTCTGAAAATTCATGCAAACTTTCGTTATCAAATTGGCGGCAGATCTATCTTTGGGCGTTAAAAACTGCATATCAATGCCAAGCTGATAGCGGCATGGATATGCAGTGAAAAAACTACTCTCTCTCCCAACGTAACTTCGGCTTACGTGCAGCAGCGGTTTCATCCAGCCGTTTCACTTTAGCCCGCACAGGAGCCTGTTTCAACAATTCTGGATTATCCCTGGATTCCTCGGCAATCGCCAATAATGCATCACAGAACTCATCTATCGTCTGTTTGCTTTCGGTCTCAGTTGGCTCTATCATCAGGGCCCCATGGACAACCAGCGGGAAATAAATGGTTGGGGGATGATAACCATAGTCAATCAACCGTTTAGCAACATCAAGGGTGTGACAATCATTCTGTAACGCATCTTCAGAGAATACCACTTCATGCAGAGAACGCTGTTTATTTGGCAGATCATATTCACCTTCGAGTCTGGCCCGGATATAATTGGCATTGAGAACCGCCAACTCTGATGCCCGTTTCAACCCCTCTCCGCCCATGGATAAGATATAACTGTAAGCACGAACAAGAATGCCAAAATGACCATAAAAGGATTTCATTCGCCCGATTGTTTGCGGGCAATTATATTCCAGTTCATAACCAGCATCGCTCTTCACTACATAGGGAACCGGCAGGAACGGTATTAATTTATCCACCACTCCAACGGGACCGGAACCAGGACCACCACCACCGTGAGGAGTAGAAAAAGTTTTGTGTAAATTGAAATGCATAACATCGATGCCGATATCACCGGGGCGGCTGATCCCCATCATTGCGTTAAGATTAGCACCATCACTATAAACCAAGCCGCCACGCTGATGAACCAGATCACAGATCTCCCGGATATCAGATTCAAACAGACCAAGAGTATTGGGGTTTGTCACCATCAGAGCAGCAACATCATCATCCATCACCGCAGCAACCGCCTCTTTACTTAAAATTCCGTCAGAGGCAACGGTAATAACTTCATAACCACAGAGAGCGGATGATGCTGGATTAGTCCCATGAGCCGTGTCGGGGATGATCACCTTATGCCGCTTTTGACCGTTTGCTTCAT
>JAGLDI010000237.1 GCA_023145655.1 Desulfuromusa sp.
TTTCCAGGAGCCCTTTGGTGGCACAATAGCCGTAAGAGCAATCCTTCATTGCCAATCCGGAGACAATCTCCTTGATCCAGAGGGGGATTTCTTCCCCCTTGGCAACCGGATCACCAATATTTTCCATATTGGTCTTGAGCCCAAAACGGCTCATCTCTTCGGCAATCTTTACAATGGCACGGATCTCATAGGTCAACTCATCGGCACCGATATGAACAATATTATTCCGCATCTTTTTTTCTCCGAAAATCCAATGGTTAAGCAAAATTTCGATCGCCCAAGCGTAGGGAACTGAATTCACATTCAGTCTCCCGGAGCGCGGGGGACGCTATCAAAAAAGCCATGAACAATCTGTCCATGGCTTTGAGGTTAAATTATGTACCCGTACAGGTCACCCTAAGGGTGATGGACAATTCTCAGGCTGATCATTGCCGCCTGATTCGCTTGAGTTGCCGCTGCTGCAGTTTTTAACATCTACAAACTCCCTGTTTAATAAATTATTGACGCCTAATTATCATAAAATTGATATTTGTGTCAAATTATTTGTAAAATTTTACAATCCATTACAGACAAATCATCAGCAGACTCAACGTCACAACACTGACCAGCGTTGAAACAACCACCACCGACGTCACAAACTCGGGGACAATATTATTTTCCTTGGCAATAATTGAGACCAGAATGGCAACCGGCATTGCTGCCTGCAACACCCCCGCTGCATTCTCAATATGGGTCAAACCAAAAGGGGCGGCAACCAGCACCCCAACCAATGGAACCAGAATCAGCCTGACCCCGGAAGCAAGTAGAACATCCGTTGTTAAATGGATTTTCCCCTGTTCCACCAGCTGTAGCCCTAAAGCAAATAGCATCACCGGAATCATCGCCCCGGCCAGCAGGCCAATCATCCGGTCAAAAAGCAATGGAACCTCAAGCCCTCCGGCGGAAACCAGAACTGCCGGAACAGTTGCCCAGATCGCTGGAGTTTTCAAAACCTGCCAGACAGCTCCACGGCCACCACCGTGAGCCCATCCTGCAGCACCGATACAAATAATGAAAGCAACCGCATTAATGACAACAAAATAGATCGTTGCTGCGGGGAGAGCGATATCCCCCAACCGAAACTGAATCACTGCCAACCCAAAATTGCCAACATTTCCAAACGATGCAATCATAATGAATGCGGCGATCATCTCTTTCGATCGACCCAGCAAACGACCCAACCCTGCTGCGATAATCACTGCCAACAGATGGGTCAAAATGATAAATATCACCATTCTGGAGAGGCTCGTTAACGGGACATCAGCCATACTGATTGAGCGGAAAATAAAGGCGGGAACAAAAATATAATAGGCGACCCTGGTTAAAGTTCGAGCCTGCAACTCCAACCGTCCCCCAAGCAGAGCCCCAAGGAGAACAATGCCAAAGACAGGCAGAAGAACATTGAGAAAAACCAGAGACAGTTCGGCCATAAATAACCTGACAAAGGACAGAGAGATGGCAATCGATCCACGATGGAGCAGCGAAACATACTACCTTGTTTCCAGATCTTCTGCCATAAAACAAAAGGCTCCCGACAGATCAATGCCGGGAGCCCGTTCAGCTCAGCTGTCTTAAACCCGCTGGATAAGCAAAAATTTCGTCCCACAAGGCGTCGTGTTTTTTTGAGGGTGAAGACATACATGTTGTATGTCGAAGTCTCAAAAAAACACTACAACGCCGTGGGTCGGACTTTTTGCGACGCCAGTTTATTTGTCCTCACCAAAATCCATGGCAGCCAATTTTTTATACATATCGTAACGTTCAGCTGTCACCTTGTTAGCTTCCGCCATTAGAGTTTCAGCTGCCTCAGGATTGACCTTCTTCAGAACCTTATAACGGTTCTGCTTGAGGGCATAGTCGGCAAAGGAGATAGTTGGATCCTTGCTTTCCAGTTGCAGTGGGTTTTTACCTTCTACAGCAC
Organism: Desulfuromusa sp.; assembly: GCA_023145655.1. Taxonomy (GTDB): domain Bacteria; phylum Desulfobacterota; class Desulfuromonadia; order Desulfuromonadales; family Geopsychrobacteraceae; genus Desulfuromusa. Next base: position 1,961 of record JAGLDI010000237.1, read on the forward strand.
GGCGTGGATCATAGCGATACAGTTGCCAGTGTCCGGAAGCAACCGCCTCTTTACACCCTGCAACCGCACTAGCCATATCGATACCATGAGCAATACAGTGGGTGTAGGCAATGATCAGTGACGGTCCATCGTAGGCATCGGCCTCAATGAACGCCTTGACCGCTTGACCTGGATTAGCCATTGAAACTTTGGCAACATAAATATTACCGTAGGACATGGCAATCATCCCCAGATCCTTTTTCGGCTGGGTTTTACCACCAGCGGCGAACTGGGCAACAGCTCCCATTGGTGTTGCTTTAGAAGCCTGACCACCGGTAT
>JAGLDI010000238.1 GCA_023145655.1 Desulfuromusa sp.
AAGCCATTATCGATATTCACCACCGTAACTCCACTGGCACAGGAGTTCAGCATCCCCAGCAACGCGGCAATTCCACCGAAAGAAGCACCATAACCGACCGAAGTGGGAACCGCAATCACCGGTACAGCCACCAGACCACCCACAACCGAAGGAAGTGCCCCTTCCATCCCGGCAATCACAATCAAAACAGCAGCTTCACGTAGTAAATCTTGTCGAGCAAGAAGTCGATGAATTCCGGCAACCCCGACATCAATCAGCTCTTCCACTTCATTGCCAAGCATTTTTGCCGTGATGACAGCTTCGCGGGCCACCGGAAGATCGGAAGTTCCGGCACAGATGACCAGAATTTTCCCCCGCCCGATGATAGCTATTTTCTGTTGTATCAGACAAAAAGTCCGGGCGATACTGTCGTACTCCCCGGCGGGAAATTGAGTGCACAGGTCAGCCCCTTTTTCACCATCCAACCGGGTGACCAGAACGTTTCGGTTTTTTTCTGCCATAGCAGAGAGGATAATTCGCAACTGTTCCAGAGTTTTGCTTTGACCAAGAATAACCTCCGGCACACCCTGACGCAACTCACGATGGTGGTCAATCTGGGCGATACCAAGATCTTCAAACGGTAGATGTTTAAGCCGTTCAACACCGTCGGCAACACTGATCTGTCCATCCAGCAGAGACTGCAGTAATCGGCCCAGCTCCTGAGAGTTCATAATTGGCTATAGCCCCAGATCATCAGAGATTCCCTGCATTGCCGCAAGACAGAGATCACAGAAATCGGACAATGGTATTCCGATCAGTTCACACTCAGCAATAATTTCACGGTTGGCTCCGGCAGCAAATAGTTTTTCCTTATACCGCTTCCGCACCGATTTTGGTTTAACGCTGTTGATTTTTTTATCGGGATAAACCAGCGCCGTCGCAATAATCAGCCCGGTGATCGTCTCCCCGGCAGCCAGAGCATGGTGAATCCGTTTGCTCCGCTTGTCATTGTGGGCATGCTCATTGTGCATCCGGATCGCATCGATAATCTCTTCGTTGCCCCCTTCCTGCCGTAGAACAGCAACTGTCTCGTGGGTGTGCCGGCTCATATCGTCACCGGTTGCCTCAGCATCAAGGTCATGAAGCAGTCCGGTTAAACCCCACAATTCTTCATCCTCATCAAAGTGGCGTGCCAAGGCCCGCATGACTGCTTCACTGGCAAGGGAATGCTTAAACATATTCGGGGTTTTAAGATGCTGATGAAGTAATTCCAGAGCCCGTTCACGGGTTATCCCATAATCCATTGTTTCCTCCAATTAAGGTAATTGGGCTATCATAGCAAAAAAACCTGCTGTGACCCAAAGGGAGTGTGATATTTTTGTCCTATTTACAACCAATCAATGGATCATGATAGCGTTTATTGACAGTATGCTGATCATCTGAAATATTGGTCGGGTAGAATTTCTTCAATCGACACATAGTCGAACACCCCAATCTTCACTATATACAAAGACAAGCAACAGTCCCGATTTCAAAAAGTTACGGAGAGAGCCCTGATGGATGAACATACGGAAGAAAATTTACCGCTGAGCCGAACGAAAAAAAAACAACAGGCAAAGCAGGTTGAACTGGTTGCGAAACAGTTGGTCGATTTAACCGATCATCAATTCTCTCAACTCAACCTTCCTGCAGCGATCGCCCAAGAGGCAGAACTGGCCAGAACAACCCGGGGACACGGGTCACAGCGGCGGCAATTGAAACATTTAGCCGGGATGTTACGTAAAGCAGAAGATGACCTGTCTGCCCTGCTGGAGCAACTCGCTAACCTTGATCAGGTTGCTCGGGGGGACAAAAAACAATTTCATCAGCTGGAAAAATTACGCGATCGCCTCTGCAATGTCGACAGTTTTGCTACGGCATTTACTGATATGCTTGAACTGGTCCCAGAAATTGATCGAAAAGCCATTTCGCGTCTGGTTCGATCGGTTCAGCAACACGATGATCGACGTGCCTATCGTGAAATTTTCCGCCGTTTACGTGATGAATCGGGCGATCAGTAGCTCCCAGCCATAATAATTGATCGACTCAGGTGATAATGATGAAAAACAACATTGACAAAAGTTCAGTCGACAACAAACCAGACAAGAAACTGGGAACATTTGCCGGAGTTTTCACTCCAAGTGTTCTGACTATTCTTGGTATTATCCTGTTCATGCGCCTGGGGTATGTTGTCGGCGCTGCAGGGATAAAGCAAGCACTGTTGATCATTCTGGTCGCCAACCTGATTTCAGTTTTAACCAGTATCTCATTATCGGCAATTGCAACCAACCTGACCGTACGAGGTGGTGGTGATTATTTTTTAATTTCCCGAACTCTTGGACTTGAATTTGGAGGAGCTTTAGGGCTAGTTCTCTTTATTGCCCAATCGGTTTCAGTTGGATTTTACTGTATCGGATTTGGTGAGATTTTATCCAGACTGCTGGGAGCTGGAAACGG
>JAGLDI010000239.1 GCA_023145655.1 Desulfuromusa sp.
GATATGCACGGCCTGACCTTCGAGGCACTCGGTTTTACTGAACGGGAGATGCGGCGTATGCGTAGCCGGATTCGTGAACCTTACGGCATGGTTCTGGTGACCGGCCCGACCGGTAGCGGCAAAACGACGACTTTGTATGCGGCCTTGTCAGAAATAAATTCGGTCGAGGAGAAAATCGTTACCATAGAAGATCCGGTTGAATACCAGATCAACGGGATTGTTCAGGTTCCGGTTAATGAAAAAAAGGGGCTGACCTTTGCCCGTGGTCTGCGCTCAATTTTACGCCATGACCCCGACAAAATCATGGTCGGTGAAATTCGTGACCCAGAAACAGCACAAATTGCAGTTCAGTCGGCACTGACCGGCCATCTGGTTTTCACCACAGTTCATGCCAATAATGTTTTTGATGTTCTGGGGCGTTTTCTCCATATGGGGATTGATCCTTATAATTTTGTCTCCTGCCTCAATTGTGTTCTGGCACAACGTCTGATTCGAAAACTGTGTAAACACTGCAAGACACCAGCAACCTATGACGATGAGTTTCTGAAATCGTATGGATTGACTGCTGAGCAATGTGCTGCAGCCGATTTCCACGACGCTCCCGGTTGTAAAGAATGCAATGGTCTCGGCTATTCCGGTCGCAGTGCCATTGTTGAACTGCTGGAGCTGAATGATGAAATGCGAGAAATGATCGTCAGGAAAACTCCGATATCGGAGTTGAAGAAACAGGCGCTTAAAAACGGAACCATCTATTTAAGACAGGCCGCTCTGGAAAAAGTACTATGCGGTGAAACCACTTTTCGCGAGATAGATCGCGTTACTTTTGCTGAGGGTTAGGCCGATGCTGCATCGAACTTATCTGGGATTGGAAATTCACCAGCAGGGACTCCGTGCAGTTGCAGTTCAACGCCAAGGCAAACAAACAGCTCTGGTCGGCGGACAGGCACTGGCAGAAGCGATTATACAGCCAGAATTTAATCGGCCGAATATTTCTCAACCAGAGCTGTTTGTTAGTGCGGTCAAGGAGTTACTGACACCACTGGCAAAAAAAGATAAGCGAATTGCGGTTGCTCTTCCTGATCGTTGTGGGCAGCTATTACTCCTGGATCTCGAAACCCCGTTTAAAAACCGGACAGAAGGGGCTGAAATTATCCGCTGGCGATTGAAAGATCTACTGCCGGACAAATCCAATCAGGTGGCGCTTGATTTTCAAATTCTGGAAGAGAAGGAATCGGGACAGAAAAAAATTCTGGTGGCGCTAATAGCTCAGGAGGTATTGTCACAGTACGAGAGCCTTCTCGAACAGGCAGGCTACGCTGCCGCGGTTGTCGACTTTCATTCACTGGCGCTCTATAACGCCTACCGTACCAAAATAGACCTGGGGCGCAATTTTATTTTGATTGGGGTTGATGGCTGCCAGCTAAGTATCATGATTTTTGTCAACCAATCCCTGAACTTTTGCAGACTGAGGCAAGTCAATCAGGAACCCCGACAGATTTTTCAGGAAATCAGTCGATCATTAGTGAATTATCGCAATGAGCAGCCCGCTTTCAACCGTCTGTCAGTACATTTGCATTCTGACTGGCAAAATCGGGAGGATTTGTTTGCTGCGGTAGATTCTGTTTTTGATCAGGAGGTTCAGTGGCTAGTATCTCCCGTGAGCAAACTGATGAGTGGTCATCAGTTCAACTTCACCGGTGCCGAGGCCAGCGGTATGGCTACCGCTCTCGGCGTGGCTGAAAGGTTACTACAACGGGTGACATCATGAAATTATCCATCAATCTTGCCAGTCGCAGACATCTGAATCAACAGGTCCTGAAGCTGACTATCTCCTGCATCATTGTGCTGTTGCTGTTGATCCTGGCAATACAGGGAAATACTTATCTGCAAAATCGTCAGCAAGCCTTACAGTATCAGGTTCACCTTGATTCATTGCAGGAACAGCTACGTGGAAAATTACCGAAACGATTGACTCCCGAAGAACTTGCTAATCAACGCCAGGCATATAAACAAGCCGAGATACTACTGCAACGAGATGCTTTTCGCTGGACAGCACTGTTTGACCGCATGGAAGGTCTGCTTCCTGACGGAGTGAGCTTAGGTAGTTTTAATCCTGACTACGGCAAGAGCAGTCTGCTGATCAACGGGGTCGCAAAAAATTTAGAAAGCTTGCAGATCCTGCTCGATAATTTGCAGTCCGCTCAATTCAATCAGGTCTACCTGAAAAATCAGGGAGAAGTTGACGTTGATAACGGTCGTGGCGGCAAGCGGAAAGCCCTAAGTTTTTCTATCAGCCTGGAAGGGGTATTCTGATGTCACAGAAATATCCTCTAATTACTGCCGTATGGGAACAAAGTCGTACCCCGATTATTGTCATTATTGTTTTGTTATTGCTGGTTATTTCTATTTTTGTTGGGCAGAGATGGATTTCCGAGCCAAACTTACTGGCACTAAGGACAGAACAATCCCAGTTACAGCAACATATCCGACAGCGACAGATGGAATTTGCCAACAGTGGTATTCCTGTTTCCACTGCGGAGAAGGTCGAAAAAAACCTGCAACAATTCGATCATTTGATCCCGGCACAAACTGACTTTTCGGATTTTATCGGCGAATTATTCGAGTGGGCTCAGCAAGCTGGTCTGGATATCCATCAGATTAGTTATCAACCCGAGTATGAGAAGGAAACCGAGTTTTTGCGCTATGGACTGAGTTTTTCTGTCAAAGGGAGTTATTCTCAGGTCAAAAAATTTATTCACCTGCTGGAAAATGCCCAGCGAATTCTTTTGATCGAAAAAATTTCTCTAACGGGATCTTCGTCCAACAAGAAGAGTAAGAATAAAGTGAGTTTGAGGATAAAACTGTCAACTTATTTTCAGGGAGGGGCAGCATGAGCCGCACCCGGATGATGCTACTGTTGCTGATTGTCCTCTGCGTTGCCGTTGGCTATGCCTGGATAGCAATGCCAGAACAGCGTCGAGTGATTCCGGGACAGGGTGCCCCGTACCAAACAGAGCAACAGTGGCTGAAAGTTTTTCCAGCATCTTTTCCGGTTATTACCGATCTTGATTTCAGCGGTGGCGGGGATAATTCATATCAAAAACCACAGAAAAATCTTTTTGCGCCATTATATCTACCGCCTAAAGCAGTTAAGCCGCGTCCTGTCGCAAAAGTGACAAAACTGATTGCCAAGCCGCAAAAAGTTATACCTACTGTTTTTCAGCCTCAAGGTCCAAAGCCAATTCAACCATTGGATGTTTTGGGATATCTGAATAAGGATGGAATTTATACGGTTTTTCTATCATCAAAACAGGGTGAGATATATTTAGCCAAGATTGGCGATTTTTTTTCTGATGGCCTCAGCATCAAAAGTATCAATAGTGAAAAAGTTATTATCGGTCGACGCGGGACAGATCAGCAGGTTGTTCTCTCTTTGGGAGAGGCAAAGTCTCAGCGACTACCTAAGATCGCTCTTCAGTCAGGTCGTCCTCAATTTAAGGTACCAAAAAAGCCAAAACCAGATAAGAAAAAACCAGTAGCAGCTCCAGCTGTGGACAATGTAATAAGGGCAGCAGATGATATTTTCAAACCATATAAGGGTGATAGATGATAATTTTAATTGACTGGGCTACCACAATGATACAAAAAAAAATCGATCCTGGTTTTCTGTCTTTTCCCAAGCTCTTTCTTATCTTGTTACTGTTATCAGGATGTGCTGCGGGACAGTCCTCTTTCACTGTGGGGAATCAGGAGTTTGAACGACAAAACTATGATCAGGCTGTTATTGAATACCTAGCTGCAGTTGAGAGTGATCCAGCCAATCCCACTTATCGTATAAGATTGGCAGAAGCCAGGAACAACGCAGCCCTTTATCATAAAGACAGGGGAGATGAATTTATTGATCAGGAACAGTATCTGGGCGCTCTGCAGGAATATCAACTGGCAACGGAATTGGATGGCTCTATATATACGGCATTTGATGGCCTGAAAATAGCTCGAGACTATCTCCAAGCAGAGGGATTGGTGAAGGATGCTCAGGGTTTGTTACAGGCAAACCAAAGGTCTCAGGCAAAAGAGACTGTAGAGG
>JAGLDI010000024.1 GCA_023145655.1 Desulfuromusa sp.
CGGGTATCAATAGGACAGGTTGACATAATAACTGTTGCCTTTTTTGTTATTTTTACAGCTTCTTCTTCAGCAATTGATTGGCCATGCCGGGATTGGCTTTCCCCTTGCTTGCCTTCATTACCTGACCGACAAAGAAACCCATCAGCTTCTCTTTGCCGCCACGATATTCTGCAACTTGACCCGGATTCGCAGCAATAACTTCATCAACAATGGCCTCAATAGCCCCAGTATCGGTTACCTGCTTGAGCCCTTTTGCCTCAATGATCTGATCGGCAGTTTTCCCCGTTTGCCAGATTTCCTCAAAAACGGTTTTGGCAATTTTCCCCGAAATTGTATTATCATCAATCCGGATCAGTATCCCCGCAAGCAATTCTGGCGTAACTGGACAAGCAGAAATCTCCAGTTTTTTATCTTTGAGAGCTCCGAGAACTTCACCCATCACCCAGTTGGAACAGATTTTTGGATTATTATAGTACTTAACCACCGCTTCAAAATATTCAGCGAGAGGTCGCTCGGATGAAATAACTCCGGCAGCATAAGCCGGCAGATCCATTTCCCCTTGATAGCGCTGCAGCTTGGCCGTAGATAGTTCCGGTAAATTTTTACGAACTTGCTCAATCCAGTCAGCAGAAACATCCACTGGTAACAGGTCAGGATCAGGAAAATAGCGATAATCATGAGCCTCCTCTTTACCCCGCATCGAACGACTCACCCCGGCATCAGGATCAAACAGCCGGGTTTCCTGCACCACCTTTTCCCCGGCATCAATCACATCAATCTGCCGCTCCACCTCGTATTCAATCGCCTGCTTGATGTAACGGAAAGAGTTGAGGTTTTTCAGCTCCGACCGGGTTCCCAGCTCTTTTTGTCCCCAAGGTCGAATCGAAACATTGGCATCACAGCGAAAAGAGCCTTCATCCAGATTTCCATCACAGATTCCCAGATAGACAACAATTTGATGCAGTTGCTTGAGGTAAGCAATCGCCTCATCAGAGCTACGCATATCGGGTTCAGAAACCACTTCCAACAATGGAGTACAAGCACGGTTCAAGTCAACCGAGGAGCTATTATCACTATTATGCAGCAACTTTCCCGCATCCTCTTCCATATGAATCCGGGTGATTCCAAGCCGTTTTTTTCCCGACTCCCCAGTTTCAATATCAAGCCAGCCATGCTCACAAATCGGCAGTTCAAATTGAGAAATCTGATATCCCTTCGGTAAATCGGGATAAAAATAATTTTTCCGGGCGAATATTGATCGGGGGGCAATCTGGCAGTTGGTCGCCAATCCCGCTTTGATGGCATCCTCCACCACCTGACGGTTGAGAACCGGCAACGCACCGGGTAATCCCAGACACACTGGACAGGTTTGACTGTTAACCCCTTGACCAAATTCGGTTGAACAACCACAGAAAATTTTAGTCCGGGTGGTCAACTGGACATGAACCTCCAAACCGATCACCACTTCATATCTTGAATTCATTTTGAAATCCTGTTCGAATAACTTGAAATTATAATTCGGGAGCCCGCTTATTCCAGTCGGTTGCCTGCTCAAATGCGTAAGCTGCCTGTAGAATTTCAGCTTCAGCAAACGGTTTTCCAATCAGTTGCAACCCAATCGGCAACCCAGTTTCACTAAAACCACAGGGGAGACTCATCGCACAGGTTCCTGCCAAGTTGGTCGGGATGGTAAAAATATCCGACAGATACATCTGCAACGGATCATTGACCTTTTCGCCAATTTTAAATGCCGGAGTGGGAGCAACCGGGGTTAACAGAAAATCAACCTGGGCAAATACATCGAGGAAATCCTGTCGGATCAAGGTACGGACCTTCTGTGCCTTCAGGTAGTAGGCCTCATAATAGCCCGAGGATAGAGCATAGGTTCCCAACATGATGCGGCGTTTGACTTCATCACCAAAACCGGCGCTCCGGG
>JAGLDI010000240.1 GCA_023145655.1 Desulfuromusa sp.
CATCGGTAAAATCAAGAACGGTAATCTTATCAGCACCCATGGCTGCCATAGCTTTAGTCACAGCACTGACTGGAGCACCAGCAGGAGTTCCCATACCAGCAACCTGACCATTCTGCAGGGCATCAGCAGATGGACCGTAACCAACATGAACCAATTTATAATCTGTAGCGATTTTAACACCCAGATTACCCAGCAGCACAGTATTAGAACCAAGAGTTCCAGAGTTTTTCTTACCCAGAGCCATGGCCTTACCTTTTAACCCAACCAGGTCAGCAACGGTACCAGTCTTGGCAAATTTCTTCAAAATAGTGAAATGCTCAACGTTTTGCCAGAGCATAGAGACAGAACGCAGTTCTTTCTGTGGACCGGCACTGGCAATCGGACCGGTACCATTCCAAGCATAGGAGCCATACAGACCCTGCATAATAGCGAACTGAACTTCGTTGTCGCGTAGCAGCTTTACGTTCTCACCGGAACCAGCCGAGTTGATGGCCGACATGCCGATCTTCTGTTTCGGCTGTAATTTAACTTTCACGACGGTTGAAAGAGCAACGCCGACAGGATAATAGGTCCCACCTGTTGATGCTGTGGCGAGCAGGTAATTGCGCTCTTTGGGAGCAGCTTGAACGGTAGCAACAGAACTGACAATAAAAGCGGCTGCGACAATAAAAAAGGTGATGCTCTTGAAGCTTCTGACATTGAACATTTTTGACCTCCTTGGGTTCAGGGTTATTAGGCTTTCCTTTTCATTAAAAAAGCTATGATAGCATAAAAATCGTCCAAATATTGTCTCTAGCAAAAACAAAATAACTTTTTTCAGCAGAGAAACCATATTGCCACAATCAAAGAGTCAACAAGTGGCCATCTACTGTTTCACACTGATAACAAATTTAAGATAGCGCCCCTCGGGAAAGCTGACCGAACAGGGAAAATCCTCGGGTTGCCCACTGGTAAAAATTGTCTTAAGGGAGTTTCCAGCTTGCAATGCACCACGCCGCAACTCTTTTAAATATTCATCCAGTGAAACTTTTTGGTGATTGGATGAACCCATCAGCACCCCCCCATATTCGAGAAGTGGGAGCGTTGCGGCAACCAACTTGGACGTCCCCCCGTGGGTAGAAAAACGACTTTTCTTGGTCGTTGAAAACGATGGGGGATCAAATAGGATTACATCAAAGTGGCGCTGCTGACTCAACATTTTATCAAGTTCGGTAAAAACATCACCAACAATAAATTCATGCTGTTTTGGATTAAGTCGATTAATTGAAAAATTTTCTCGGGCGATGTTCAGATATTTTTCCGAGACATCAATACTGGTCACCTTTTTTGCCCCTGCCGCAGCAGCGGCAACAGAAAATGCCCCGGTGAAAGCAAACAGGTTGAGGACCCGTTTTCCGGCAACCCGAGACATCAGCTCCTGACGATTACGCCGTTGGTCGGGGAAAAGGCCAGTGTTCAACCCCTCACGCAGATCAACTAGATAGTTCAACCCATTCTCTTTTACCTGCA
>JAGLDI010000241.1 GCA_023145655.1 Desulfuromusa sp.
CATCTGGGATGGTCAACGGTGCCAACAGGCGGATGGTGTTCCCGTAAATCCCGCAGGAGAGCAGAATCAATCCATTTTCCAGTGCCTTAGTGGTCAACAGTTTGACCTTATCAGCATCAGGATCATGTCCTCCACGCTCCTTGACCAATTCAAAAGCAACCATCGATCCCAATCCGCGGACGTCACCAATCGGTGCATTATCACTGTGCTGCTTCATAGCGTTGATCCGCTCAACCATTCTTGCCCCAATTCGGTTACTGCGTGCACAAAGGTTTTCTTCTTCGATAATATCAAGAACGGCATGAGCGGCAGCACAACCAATCGGGCTTCCTCCGTAGGTACCACCTAGGCCACCCGGGTCAGGTGAGTCCATGATCTCGGCTTTGCCAATGACCCCAGAGAGAGGAAAACCGCCAGCGAGGGATTTGGCGATAGTCATCAAGTCTGGTTCGATCCCTGCATATTCACAAGCGAATAGTTTGCCAGTACGAGCAAAGCCAGTTTGAACCTCGTCACAGATCAATAGAATCCCATGTTTGTCACATAGGGCACGAAGCGCTTGAAGAAACTCCGGTGAGGCGATGTAAAAGCCGCCTTCTCCCTGTACTGGTTCGATGATAATCGCTGCAACTTGCTCTGGCTCAACATCCGCTTTAAATAATTTCTCCAGCGCTGCAAGACTGTCGGCTTCGCTGATGCCGTAATGCTCAATAGGAAATGGAACATGATAAATTTCAGCAGGAAAGGGGCCGAACCCCGCTTTATAGGGAGCGACTTTGCCAGTCAGACCCATTGTCAACAAAGACCGCCCATGAAATGCTCCGACAAAAGAAACAATTGCCGAGCGTTTGGTATAGTGACGGGCAATCTTGACAGCATTTTCAATCGCTTCTGCCCCAGTGGTCATAAGAATGGTTTTGGCATTGCTAATCGGAGCGAGTTCATTTAGTCGTTCAGCCAGCGAGATATAGCGCTCATAAGGGACAACTTGAAAGGCAGTATGAACAAAAGCTTTGTTCTGTCGTGCAGCGGCAGCCATAATTTTCGGATGCCGGTGGCCAGTATTACAGACGGCAATACCAGCAGCAAAGTCGAGATAACGATTGCCTTCGACATCCCAAATTTCTGAGTTCTCAGCTTTTTCGACAAATATTGGTGTTGCTGAGGCAACTCCGCGGGGAACGGCGGCATTGCGCCGTGCATATAATTCGACATTAGTCATAATATTTCCCCTTCGTATTAATTTTCTGTTTAAAGACCCAAAAATGCCTTTTTGATCTGGGGATCATCCATCAACTCAGCACTAGTTCCTTCAATCACTACCTGCCCCTGCTCCATAACGTAGGCACGATCACTGATTGCCAGCGAGTTGACCACATCCTGTTCAACCAGCACGATGGTGGTTCCAAATTCATCGGCAATCTTTTTGATTGCCGCAAAAATATCTGTCTTCAGCACCGGGGCTAAACCCAGTGATGGCTCATCTAACATCAGGACTCTAGGCTGAGCCATGATGCCACGACCAATGGCGACCATCTGCTGCTCTCCACCACTTAAGGTTCCGGCTAATTGTTTCTCACGTTCCTGTAGGCGGGGAAAGAGTTGGTATACTGCTTGGAGATTCTCCTTGAAATTCGACTCAGCTCGTTTACTGTAAGCTCCCATTTCCAGATTTTCATAAACGCTCATCAGCGAAAAAAGTCTGCGTCCCTCTGGAACATGAATTAACGCCCTATTAACAATTTCATCTGGGCTCATGCCGCTAATCGTCTCACCATCAAATTGTATTGACCCAGCTTCGGGTACGATCAAACCGGAGATAGTCTTCAACAAGGTCGACTTTCCCGCCCCATTGGCACCAATAATACTAACAACCTCCCCATCATGGATATGCATGGAGATATCCAGTAAAACCTGTATCTCCCCATAACCCGAGTTAATTTTTTCAATGCTGAGTAACGACATATTCATCTCCCAGATAAGCTTTGATTACTTCTTCATCTGCCACGACCGTATCAGGGTCTCCTTCAGCAATTTTTTTGCCGAAGTTGACAACATAGATCTTTTCAGAAAGATTCATGATCGCTTGCATGATGTGCTCAACAATGACAATCGTCACCCCGGTTTCATTGATTTTCCGGATAATCGGCAGCATCTCTGTGACTTCCACAGGTCTCAGTCCAGCCATAACTTCATCCAGCAACAGCAGCTTTGGTTTGGTCGCAAGGGCGCGAGCCAGCTCCAGTCGTTTTCTTTCCGGCAGCGTCAGACTTTTTGAAACAATATCTTTTTTATGGTCAAGACCCAGAAACTGAAGCACTTCAATGGCGATATGTTCCGCTTCATGGAGATGCTGGGTCTGAGCAAAGGCACCAACCATGGTGTTATAAAGAACCGACTTGCTCGCAAAAGGTTTAACCACCTGAAAGGTTCTGGTAATACCGAATTGGCAAATTTCGTAAGGTTTTTTCCCGGCCACCTCCTGACCGTTAAATATAATACTTCCCGATGTTGGCGGAAAGGCTCCGGCAATGCAATTAAAGAGGGTCGTCTTACCGGCGCCGTTGGGGCCGATAACACCGACGATCTGCCCGGCTTCAACGGTCATACTGAATTCATTGACGGCCACTAGGCCACTGAATTTTTTTGTTACCTTGGTTACTTCCAGCAATGACATGAATTGCTCCTTAGTGCGTCAATCAGCTTTGTCGGCTTCTGAACCTTCAGCAGATTTTTTCTCTTTATTGAACGGCTCTATAATGTACTTGTTGATCAGGTTTCTGATGGGTTCAACTATCCCTGCGGGGTAGTAGCGCATCACCATAATCAGAACCAGGCCAAAAATAATCAGATGCAGTCCAGGCAATGATGCCCCGAGATAGATCCGGGTCAGTTCGCTCACCGGTCGTAACAGCAGCGCACCCAACACCGGACCAAGAATGGTCCCCCGCCCGCCAATCAGGGCGATAAAGGCAATCTCGAAAGAAAGATCGAGACCCAGGATTGATTTCGGGTAGAAATAGAGCATCAATTGCGCATAAAAGGTGCCACCAAGTGCCGCCAGAAAACAGCTGATCACCATGGCGATCAACTTGTAGCGAGCAACCTTGATCCCCAACGCTTCAGCCGCTTCGGGTTCTTCCCCCCCTGCGGCCAGATAGTAGCCGACTTTAGAGTTCATCATGAAATAGGTCAGCAGCAGCACCAGCAACAACATGATCAGAATGATGTAGTAGTAGGGAGCTTTGCTGTCGAACTGAAAGTCCATGAAAGAGCTTTCCACCAGCTTAAGTGAAATCCCGCTTGGCCCGTTGATTTTAAAGGGGCCGACCTGCTTGACATTTTCAAACAGCACCCGCATCCCTTCGCCGATAGCAATGGTCGCCAGGGCAAAGTAGGCACCACGCAGCTTGAGGGTCGGCAGACCGATAGCTGCACCCACCATAGCCGCCAGCAGACCACCGATGATCATGCCGAACCAGGGGCTGAGGCCAAAGGTTTGCATCAGCACCGTCGATGTATAGGCACCGATACCGATAAAAGCTGAATGTCCCAACGGCAGAACCCCGGCAAACCCACCGACGAAATTCCAGGTTGAGGTCAAATAGGCGTACAGAACAATCAGAATGATGATCTGCATCAATGCCGGGCTGGTGATCACTAATGGCAATATAAACAAGCCGCCAAGCAGCAATGCACTCAGCAGCAAAACAATCGGCTTTTGGTCCAACAACTGTTTCATTATTGTTCTCTCCCCATCAGGAGTTAAGATCTTATTCAGGTTAAAAATCCTGTTTCATTCCGAATAATCCGGAAGGTTTGACCAGTAAGACAAATATAAATACTCCGTAGAGCAGTAATTCTGTCCAGGTTGATGCCATAAACTGGGCACCGACATTTTCAATAATACCAACGATAATCCCGCCGATAATGGCTCCCGGAATACTACCCAGGCCACCGAGAACGACAATAATAAAAGCCTTGATGTCGAAGGGAACACCAACGGTCGGATAGACATAGTAAAAAGGGACCAGCACGCAGGCGGCAAGGCCGCAACAGGCGCAGCCCATACCGAAAGCGATATTGTAAATTTTTGACTGTTTGATCCCCATCAGCGAGGCCGCTTCCCGATCGAGGCTGGTCGCTCGGATCGCCTTGCCCATTTTCGAATGTTTAAGGAACCAGTAAAGATAGATGCCACAAAGAATCGTGATCCCTGCGCCGATAATCTTCGGTACCAGAAAATACATATCATAAAACTCAAAGACTTTTCCGGTGACCGAGGTTTTGACAACTCGGTATTCGGCACCAAACAGCAGCAGTGACAGGTTGTCGAGCACGTACCAGATGCCGGTGGTGACAATGATAACGGTGA
>JAGLDI010000242.1 GCA_023145655.1 Desulfuromusa sp.
TTGCGGTGTCAGCACAAGGGAAATACTTGAAACGCAACCTGGAACAGATTACTGATAACGATTTTCTCGAAGAAGAGTGGTTCACCCCGGAAGGTGAAGTCCCCAATGAAATTTCGTTGTGATTTTTTATTATTTGCTGAAGAACAAAGGGGTCTGACCTCAGGTCTGTCCCCGGATTTTTAAAACTAAAGGTAACAACTATCCCTTGACCATCCCGTTTTGAACCTTGATGAGATGACCGTTCAGACGCTCTGCCTGTGCTGGATCATGAGTCGACATAATAATAGTCATACCGTTTTTTGCCAAACTCCGTAGCAACTGTTCAAAATCAGACAAACTATCATGATCAATATTAGCCGTCGGCTCATCCAACAGCAACACTTCAGGGTTCAGAACCAATGCCCTTGCCAGAGCAACCCGCTGATTTTCACCACCTGAGAGTTCTTTTATTGGTCTCTGTGAAAAATCGGTTAAACCAACAATCGGCAGAGTTTCAGAAATCCTCTGTTCCTGCTCAGCACGATTGATTTGGCGGATTTTCAGACCAAAAGCAAGATTACTGAATACACTTCCCTGAAGCAGGTAAGGAGACTGGGCTACCAGGGTAATTTTGCGCCGCAAAGAAAGTTGACTACGGGGAGAGGGGTCAATGGGCTGACCGGAAAAACACAAAGCCCCCTGCTGCGGCTTGAGCAAGAGAGCCAGAATCCTCAACAAAGTACTCTTTCCCGCTCCATTTGGTCCACTGACAACATGGATTTTGTGCCTATCGATATCTAGCTGCGGAACTTTCAGACAAAAGTTTTCGCCTAGGCGATGTTCGATATTTTTTAACGTATAAACAAATTCCATCGGCTTACCTTTGTTGGACAAAGTTCAACCCAAGATTAACTATCAAAGCAACCGCCAACAGAATAATCCCCAAAGAAAGTCCAAAGGCAAACTCCCCTTTACTCGTTTCCAGTGCTATAGCTGTAGTCATGGTGCGGGTTACACCACGGATGTTGCCACCCAGCATCATAGCGATACCGACTTCGGCAATAACCCGGCCAAAACCGGCAATAATAGCTGCCATGATACCAAAACGAATTTCTTTCAACAATTGTAGCGTCGTCTGAAAAGGGGAAGCACCCAAGGTCAGTAGTGTTGAAAGAATACGCTTATCCGCCCCAGTGACAGCGGCAAGAACGAGATTGGCAACAATGGGCGTCGCCAGAACCAGCTGCCCCAAAATCATGGCGACCGGAGTAAACAGAAGCCCCCAACTCCCGAGTGGACCCTGACGGCTCAACAACCCAAACAGGAGTAAACCGACAACCACAGTTGGTAGTGCCATCAGCGTATTCAACAATGTCACCAGGATTCGTCTGCCACGAAAGCGACTGAGTCCCAACCATAATCCGATGGGGATTCCGATCAGAGAAGCAAAAAGAATTGCCGTTGAGGATGTGTAGAGTGATGTCCAGACTGCTGTCCTGACTTCAACATCCAGATTAAAAATCAGCGTAATTGCTGTTATCAGAGATTCGTAAAGGTAATCCAAGGTTAATATTTACTCCGTAACGTAAAAAAGCTGTTCACCACCTTTGCGAAATCCGGTAATTATCTTTCGGGCTTCCGTGTCGGTCAGGTAGTTAAGAAATTTACGGCTCAAATCAACTTTGACGTGGGGATGTTTTTTCGGGTTGATCATGATGGCACCGTAGGGGTTAAACAGTCGACTATCCCCGGCAACAGCGATTCTTAATGGGATTTTCTCTCTAAAGGCAAGATAAGTTCCACGATCGCTCAATGTATAACCTTGCCGTTCGCTGGCCATGATTATAACATCTCCCATTCCTCGACCCGCTTCCAGATACCAGCTCCCGGTCGGGGTAACTCCGGTAGCAGACCAGAGTTGTTTTTCACGAGTATGAGTTCCAGAATCATCACCTCGAGATACGAATGTTGCATGTGCCGTGGCAATTCTTTTCATGGCCTCCACAACATCATCGACACTTTTGATTTTCGCCAGATCAGCTACAGGTCCAAGAATAACAAAATCGTTGTACATGACATCACGGCGATCAATGCCATACCCTGCGGCAACAAATTGGTCCTCCTTGCTTCGCGCATGAACCAGGATAACATCGACATCACCGTTTTCACCCAGCTTGATTGCTTTACCAGTACCAACAGCAATAACATCCACCTGACAGTCGTTAGCTTGTTCGAATGGTGGTAATAATTCAGCTAATAAACCTGAGTTATCAGTCGATGTTGTGGTTGCCAAGCGCAGATGCTCAATCGATAGGGCAGGACCGCAGAACAGGGTAATAATCAGAAATGGCAGCAGAATTTTGATTCGTTTCATCTATCCTTATCCTTCCGTTTCTATTATACAACCAGTTGTAAACCTAACTCACCGTAATAAACTTCATAACGATCAGATCACAAAG
>JAGLDI010000243.1 GCA_023145655.1 Desulfuromusa sp.
AAACCGATCTGATCAAGGATTGTTTCCCATTCGAAACCGGTTATCTGCTGCCGTTTATAGGTTGCCATGACCGCTTCATTGGTTGGCACCGCAGTGGCCAATAATTGAGCAGGATCAACCTCTTGAGCCCCCGAATAGTGAATATTTTTAATCGGAAAACTGTCGATAAATGGCAGTGTTTCCCAGCCGTAACGATAACTGAGACCAAAATCGGCTTGATCTGTCTTCCAGGTCAGGCGGGCTGCTGCGGAGATGTTTTCGAGGGAGTTACTTGGCTGTTCTTCATCGACCCGAATAGCCTTTGCGTAATCTTTAATATTAGTTGGCAGGGTTGGGTGCTCTGTAATCGCCTGGCGGAAGTTGCGATAAAGGGCCCAATCGGAATCAAAATACTCAAGTTCAGATTTTTGAAACCAGGGTTGGATGATCGTTTCGATTGTTACCTGTTGACCATACCAGCGTAATCGCGCCATCCATGAGGGGATTTTACGTTCTTCCAGATCAACGGTAATCGACTGACGTAAATCGTCCGCATTGATACTATCCAGGGGTGATAGCTGATCACTTTTGCCCCAATGGACACGCTGCTTGCCGAGAGAAAAGTCCCAGTTTGTGGTGCTCAGTTGTAGATAAGCCTCATGCGGGTTGACCTCGGTCGTGTTATCAGCAGCCGTATTGGCATAGAAAATATGATCAATATCGAGGGAAGCATGCCCCTGCAGCGAATAGCTATCATGTTGATCTCCGCGCCAGTCAACTCCCAATCTTGATCGTAGCCGGGACATTGTATCATCTTCAATTGGATCTTTTTGGAGATCAACAGCGGAGAAACCTTGTAGCCAGCCCCAGGCGGTAAAACTGCTTTCAGGGGTTGTTGATTCAGCCATTTCAGCAGTTAAAATAGCAGGCTGCTGCTGCACCGGTTTTACGGTTTCTGGTAGATTTTCCAGTGGTTTTTGAGTAATGATTTTCGGTAATGGTTCCAGTAAGGGGTTTGTCAGCGGTTGCACTTCTTGCTCAGTGGTCGTGGAAAGGGTCGGCGCAGGGGGGACAACATCCATGATAATGCGTCCATTTTTATCAGCACTGATTGAACAGGTGCGGTTTTCTTCGAGATCAAGAACGACCCGGAGAGTTGTTGCATGAACTCCGGCGCGGATTTTGATCAGATTTGCATCGTTTACGGTGACTCGTTGGGGCAAGCTTTGCGATTGCCGGGTACTGTTAAGATCAACGTAGCAACGCTTTGATTCGTGCTGAGAAGCCGGGAGTTGATAAATCTGAAAACGGACAGCATCATTCAGTTGTAGCACAACTCTGGTTAGTTCAGGGGTTGAGGTGTAGTGGATCGTCTGCAGTTCAGCCGCATGGCTCGTGACTGGGATCACTGTCGAGAGAAATATACCCACCAGCAGCGTTGCTGCCATGATTCCTGACTTCGGCGTGACCGATTTTAGCTTCATCTTCATCTACTCCCCAGGGCACGGGTGGTTAATAAGCGCTCTGCTAATCCTGAATTGTAGCGAATTTGACGGTTTGTTAAGCGTGTTTTATGTTTGGAAAGATGGTCTTCCATCAGAATTTCGGTTTCTGTGGCGATTCCATCAATCTGCTTAAAGTTCAGAACCTGGTAGGTTTTTGTCTGGCGGTTTTTTTTATCCCAAAAAACAATTTTCAGGGGGATGAAGTCCTCTTGTCCCACCCAGGAAACGATTCTACTATACTGGGTCTCTGTATCTTCTTTTGCGGTGGCCGTTAGGACATAGCACGGCTGACCGAGAATTTCAGTCGTCGATCCGAGCTGATAGTGCCATTCTGCCACCGGATGGCGCTGCATGTCTTCGTAGGTAAAATCGGAATTAACAAAACTGCGGCCCTTCTGGCTGGCGACAATCCGGCGGGTTCTTTTCAGTGCCGGCAGATAGAGATGTTGTTCAGTTTTGCTGCTGCCGTCTTTTTCTATGGTCAAGAAACCGGTTCCTTTAATATCTGCCGGAGCGGTGAAGCGGATTAACTGTTTCCGTTCACCGTCCGTGTCCTTGCGGAGTGAGATAAACTTACGGGTACGGATGTGTCCTTTAGGGGAGATCAGTTCCATTGTCCCGATTAACTGCATATCCTCGCCAAGGTCTCGATCATAAACTTGTTCGGCGATCTGTTCTGC
>JAGLDI010000244.1 GCA_023145655.1 Desulfuromusa sp.
TTACTGTAGAACCGGGGATTTATGTCCCCGATCTTGGTGGTGTAAGAATAGAAGATACTGTCGTTGTAACGGCAGATGGTTTTGAATTATTAACTTCAATTCCAAAACAATTCAAACAATTAGATGGATAAAAGTTTTTCAGGAGGAAAAACAATGGAACTGAAAGATCTGAAAAGTTTGATCAAGCTGGTGACAGAAACTGATATCACTGAATTTAATCTGGAAAACCAGGACGGAAAGATTCAGATTAAAAGGGGCCCCGAAAAAGAGTTTATTCAGGTTGCTGCTCCGCAGGCTGCTACCCCTGTTGCTGCCCCGGCACCTGTGAGTGCGGCATTAGAGGCTGCTCCAGTTGCCGCTGACCCGGTGGCTAACGATATGTATGATGCTGTCCCATCTCCTATGGTTGGTACCGTTTATCACAAACCCTCACCTGAGGCTGCCACATTTGTTAAAGTCGGTGATGTTGTTGAAGCGGGGCAACCCCTCTGTCTGGTGGAAGCAATGAAATTATTTAATGAGATTGAGGCAGAGTTTAAGTGCAAGATTGTAGAGATTGTCAAGGGTGACGCAACCCCGGTTGAGTTTGGTGAAACCCTTTTTCTGGTCGAGAGACTTTGATCTACAGCAAATTTAAACAGCCGATATTTTAAAGCCGTTACAACCTCTAAAAGGTTGTTCTGCTGTGGGAGTTGAAAAAATGTTTCATAAAATACTTATAGCTAACCGTGGTGAAATTGCCATACGGATCATTCGTGCCTGTAAAGAGATGGGGATCAAGACGGTAGCAGTTCACTCTGATGTCGATCATGACGCATTGCATGTCAGCCTCGCCGATGAAAGTATCTGTATCGGACCTGCTGCCAGTGCCGACAGCTACCTCAATATGAAATCAATCATCAGTGCTGCTGAGATTGCTGATGCGGATGCTATCCATCCCGGCTATGGTTTTCTTTCTGAAAATGCTGAGTTTGCAGAAATCTGTGAGCAATGCGGGATCACTTTTATTGGTCCAACTGCTGATAATATGCGGCGGATGGGGGATAAAATCAGCGCCCGGAATACTGTCACTGCTGCCGGGGTGCCGATTCTTCCTGGAACCAACAACAGTATTGAAACCTTGGATGAAGCGCAGCGGATTGCCGATGAGATTGGCTATCCGGTGATTATTAAAGCCTCCGCAGGTGGTGGTGGCCGGGGGATGAAGATAGTCCATTCTCCAGCCTCTCTGGGTAATGCGCTGGCAACAGCTCGCACCGAAGCCCAGGCAGGATTCGGTAAGGCTGATGTTTATATTGAAAAGTTCTGTGAGCATCCTCGTCATGTCGAAATTCAGGTTATGGGGGATAAACACGGCAATGTTATTCACTTAGGGGAGCGGGATTGCTCTATTCAGCGCCGCCATCAAAAACTGATTGAAGAGGCACCTTGTCCAGTTTTAACTCCGGAATTACGGGAAAAAATGGGGGCCTGTGCTGTCGATGCTGCCAAGGCAGTCAACTATTCCAGTGTTGGAACTGTCGAGTATCTCCTTGATACTGATGGCAGTTTTTATTTTATGGAAATGAACACCCGGGTTCAGGTTGAACACCCGGTCACTGAAATGGTGACCGGCGTTGATATTGTCAAAGAGCAGATCAATTCTGCTGCCGGGCTACCACTGCGTTATAAACAGGAAGATATTAAAATCAGTGGTCATGCCATCGAATGCCGGATCAATGCTGAAGATCCCGAAAAATTTACCCCATTTCCCGGCAAAATCGATGGTTATCACACCCCCGCAGGGATGGGGGTACGGGTCGAGAGTGCCATGTATGATCAGTATACGGTCTTGCCCCATTATGATTCGATGATTGGAAAGTTGATTGTCCATGCAGAAACCCG
>JAGLDI010000245.1 GCA_023145655.1 Desulfuromusa sp.
AGTCTTTTTGTTGAGGACACTCTTGGTAAAAACCGGCCCCGGGTTGGTCTGCTCTCTAACGGTGAGGAAGAGAGTAAGGGGAATGAGCTGACCCGAAAGACCCATAAAAGGCTATTAGACGATTCATCATTAAACTACCTGGGGTATGTTGAGGGTGGTGATATCTATAATGGCTCTGTTGATGTTGTTATCTGTGACGGTTTTGTTGGAAATGTCCTGTTGAAAGTATCCGAAGGGCTGGCTGTCGCTATTGGTACAATGCTAAAGCAAGAGATTAAGCGGAGCTACCGGGCTAGACTTGGCTATTTGTTCAGTCGACCAGCATTTGCCGCGTTCAAGAAGAGAACCGATCCTACGGAATATGGTGGTGCTCCATTGCTTGGTGTTTCGGGTGTCGGGATTATTTGTCATGGAAGCTCTGATCCCAAGTCGGTTGGCATTGCAATTCGCCAAGCGGGTGACTATGTAAAGATTCGCTTTGATGAAAAACTGGCCAACTTAATCTAAAAGCGTGTGAGCTGATTTGATAGTGAACAAAGGAGTTAGCGGAAAATGAAGTCACGTATTATTGGTACTGGATCCTACCTGCCTGAAAATATCAGGACAAACTACGATCTTGAAAAGATGGTTGATACCAGCCATGACTGGATCGTGACCAGAACCGGGATTGAGGAGCGGCGGATTGCTGCTGCTGATCAATGTACTTCTGACATGGGATCGATTGCTGCTCAACGGGCTTTGGATATGGCGGGGGTTACGGCGGATGATGTCGACTTAATTGTCATGGGAACTATTACCGGTGATTATCCATGGCCGGCAACGGCTTGTCTCGTTCAGGATAAACTCGGTGCGAAAAAAGCTTTTGCTTATGATGTTTCAGCTGCCTGCAGCGGTTTTCTATTTGCCTTGTCTTGTGCTGATGATTATCTCATGGCGGGTCGTGGCAAGAGAGCTCTGGTTATCGGTGCTGAGACTTTCAGCAGGATTGTCGATTGGACTGACCGGAACACCTGTGTTCTTTTTGGTGATGGTGCCGGTGCTGTTCTGCTCGAAGCACAGGAGGGTGACTCCGGGGTATTGTCCTGTCATTTGCATTCAGATGGAAAATATTTTGAGCTCCTCTGTCAGCAGGGGTTTGGTGCCAAATACCCTCCCTCTGTTGAAGGAATTGAGGCAAAACTTCCCTTTATAAGCATGCAGGGGAATGAGGTGTTTAAGGTGGCAGTTCGTTCCATGACGGAAGTTTCAAAAGAAGCATTGACTACCAATGGTTTTACCAGTGCTGATGTTGGACAATTTATCCCTCATCAGGCTAACCTCAGGATTCTTGAGGCGACGACAAAACGTCTGGGGTTAACCAAGGAGCAGAGCTTCATTAACGTTCATAAGTACGGCAATACTTCAGGAGCAACCATCCCGATAGCCATTGATGAAGCGAATCATCAGGGATTATTAAAAGAGGGAGATCTGCTTCTGTCTGCTGCATTTGGTGGCGGTTTTACCTGGGCTTCAACATTAATCCGCTGGTAGTTTTAAACTATAGAAAACTAGTGATCACGATCAAGGAACTCTGATTAATGGATGCATTTGTTTTTCCCGGACAGGGGTCACAATATGTGGGGATGGGTAAAGACCTCACAGAAAACTTTAATAGTGCCAAACTGATTTTTGAAGAAGCCAATGATGCTCTTGGTTTTGACATTAAGTCTCTCTGTTTTTCCGGTGCAGAAAGTGATCTCAGACTAACCGCAAATACTCAGCCGGCAATCCTGACAACCAGTATTGCGGCGCTGCGGGTCCTCCAGAATGAGACAGATATCTCCCCCTCTTTTGTGGCCGGTCATTCTCTTGGTGAATATTCAGCCCTGGTTTGTTGTGGAGCCCTCTCATTTGCCGATGCTGTTCAAACGGTTCGCCAACGGGGCACCTTCATGCAGGAGGCTGTTCCGGTCGGGGTTGGTGCGATGGCTGCCATTATGGGAGTTGCTGTCGAGGAGCTGTTAAACCTCTGTCAGGAAGCGTCTCAGGGTGAAGTTGTGGTTCCGGCTAATTTTAACAGCCCGGCACAGATTGTGATTGCCGGCCATAAAACTGCCGTTGAGCGCGCAATTATTCTGGCTAAGGAGCGAGGTGCGAAGCGGGCACTGCTGTTACCGGTCAGTGCTCCATTTCATTCACCTTTGATGGTTCCCGCGGCGCAACGTTTAAAGGTAGAACTGGAATCAGTCAGTCTTGCCCCACTTGCCTGTCCCCTTGTCAGTAATGTTGAAGCTGTCCCTTATCAGGATGAATCCAAGGTAAAAGCTCTCCTGGTGGAACAGGTTTGTGCCCCGGTACGGTGGTCTGAGTCAATTCAGAGTATGAAGGATTCTGGTGTTGCCAGATATGTGGAAATCGGTCCGGGAAAGGTTCTTTCAGGATTGAACAAGAGGCTTGATCGTACTGCTGTCCACAAAAATATTGGTGACATGGATAGTTTAAAAAAACTTCAAGAATAATGTGATATATTAATCTAACTTCGAAACTGAAGGAGAAACTATGGTTCAGGATAAGGTAGCATTGGTGACGGGGGCTTCGCGTGGCATTGGTCGCAGTATCGCACTGGCACTGGCAGCTCAAGGCGCTAAGATTGTTGCTGTTGATGTCGATCTTCAAGCAACGGAAGATTTTGTTGCAGAACTCAAAGCTGCAGGGACAGAAGCGGTCGCGGTTCAGGGGAATGTTACTGCTGCTGCCGATGTTGAGCAGATGGTCAAAATTGCCAAAGAAACCTTTGATC
>JAGLDI010000025.1 GCA_023145655.1 Desulfuromusa sp.
CCCTCTGGTATTTAGGAAGATTCCAGTTGCAGTAGCTGCTGAACAACCCGAACTATTTCATTTCTTTCAACCGGTTTCATCAACACTTCACGAATTCCAAGTGCTTTAGCAGTTGCTGGATTCACCGCAGTATCCGTCCCTGGGGAAGAACCGGAACAAAGAACAATCGGCAAATCGGGACGAATCGCCAACAACTCTTGAGCTAATACAACTCCAGTTAAATGTGGCATCGTCTGGTCGGTAATGACCAAATCATAACTATCTGGATTTTCCCGGAAAAGCTCCAGAGTCCTACGGCTATCGGTCTCTGCTGTCACCACGTACCCCGACCGCTCCAGACCTTTTTTCATCCCCGCCACATAATCTACTTCATCGTCAACGAACAGAATATGCCCTTGTCCGGTTATTGTTTTTGGGGCTGAACTGTTACCCATATCAGTATCCTCTCTCTCAACCTTAGGAAAAAGAATCGTAAAGGTTGTACCAATACCGAGAATACTGTTGACCGTAATATTTCCCCGATGACTCTTGATAATACCATGAACAATTGAGAGGCCCAGTCCAGTCCCTTTCCCCTGTGCTTTGGTTGTATAGAAGGGATCAAAGATTCGATCCATAACCTCCCGGGTCATTCCATGTCCTGTATCGGCAACCGTTAATTTAATATAATCTCCCGGTTGCAATCCCGGATAGCGGACAATATCCTCAGCCTTCAGCCGGACATCACTCAGACTGACATCTAAAATGCCCCCTTTTTCTTGCATGGCATAACCGGCATTGGTACAGAGGTTCATAACAACCTGGTTAATCTGGGTCGGATCGGCAGCAATCAGCCCCGATTCGGTCTCGATACTTTTACGTAATTCAATTGTTGTCGGCAGGGTTGAGCGTAGCAGAGACAGGCTCTCTTCTATAATTCCATCAAGCTGGACAATTTTTTCCGGCTGTTCACTCTGACGACTGATGGTCAAAAACTGTTTAACCAGACTCTTCCCTCTTAATCCTGCCTTGTGGACCAACTCCAAAGAACCATACAGGGGGTTATCTTCCGGAACATCTTCAAGGGTCATCTCCATATTGGTAATAATAATAGCGAGAATATTATTGAAATCGTGGGCAATACCCCCGGACAATGTTGCCATTGCCTCCATTTTTTGCGCCTGCCGCAGCTGCCTTTGCAGCCCTACTGACTCACTAACATCACGGATGGTTGCAACATAACGAACAACCTGTCCAGAATCATCAAAGACCGGAGCAACCCTTGCGTCCATATCATATTCGGTACCATCTCTTTTTTTATTCACAAAATGTCCGCTGAGAACCTTATTATCGGCAAATACTTTTAAAATGGCTCGATAAAAAAGAGGATTACGCTTGGAGCACTCAAAATCATGAAAACTGATCCCGATACCTTCTTCTGCCGGAACACCACAGAGAGAAACAAAGCTTGGATTGAGATATTGAATTATCCCTTCGGCATCAAGGATGATAACTCCATCCGAAGTCTGATCCATTACCGTTGCCAACATGAAACGTTCTTCCATCTCACGCTTGCTTTCTTCTTTTAAACGTAATCCTTTGATTCCATAAGAGAGATCTTCTGCCAACTCTTCCAGAAGTTGTGCTTCTTCAACATCAAAAGCGTGGGGGTGTTCGTCAAAAATCACCAGAGAACCAAAGATGTTGCCATCGTCAATAAGGGGCAGCGCAATACAAGAGGTATAGCCACATTTTTCTACCGCTTCGCGCCATGGACGGTAGAGTGGATTTGTCAATAAATTATGAAATACTGTAATTTTACCGGTTCGGATACTCGTGCCGGCGGGACCTTGACCACGCTCATTATCAGCCCAACTAGCCTGTAAATCTTCCAGAAAACAACCTTGAGCACCCCAATGAGCGACGGAACGTAAGGTTTTTTCAGGATTCTTTTCACCAAAAGCAACCCATGCCATACGGTGGTCACCAACTTCGACACAAATACGGCAAATTTCCTCCATCAACTCTGATTCGTCATCAATCCTGGTCATTGCTTTGGTACAAGCGCTAAAACTTCTCAGGGACCGGTTGACTGTCTGTAAACTTTTCTGCGATTCAGCAATTGCGATCTCCCAATAGCTCAATAACCAATAGAGCAGCCCGCTTGATACCGCGATAAAAAACCAATATCCAGGGCCGATTGAGCGCTCTGCAAGGGCAGGTTGACCTAATAGTGCGGCAAAAACTTTATTGGCAATAAGAGCCCACAGCCCGCTAAAGATAAAAAAACCTAAAGCAATAGTGAGACAGGTAAACCTTGATGATATCTGTTTAGTCGCCATATCTATCCCAGCCCTTCAAGACAGCACATAATATAGTGTGCAAACAAACCCTATTTGTTAATTAATCCCAACACTGACAGAAAGTCAACTGATTTTAGCCTTTACCTCCCTTTTCTTCATTAATTACTTCTGCCTCAAGCAAAAAAAAGGCACCTCGAATGAGGTGCCTTTTATAGCAATAATAAATCTATGATTCGTATTTAATGGCCCTTAGCCGCCACCTGAATCCGAATCAGGGCTCTCTGCAGAGCGCCCTCCATAATCATATATTTCTTATCTTCCTGAGACAGCCCCTTAAGGGCCGCTTCGGCACGACCTAGAGCCGCCTTAGCTCGAGCCAGATCAATTTCATCAGCCCGCTCCGCAGTATCAACCAGAACCGTAACGGTATCATTTTCAACTTCCAGATATCCCCAATTAACAGCGACATGAAAAGTCTCAGGACCTTTCTTATAGGTAAGTTCCCCAACTTTTAAGGTCGTCAACAGCGGGGTGTGCTCTGGCAATATACCTAATTCACCAATAAATCCAGGAGCCGTAATTTCATCGACCTCCTCTGAGAGAACCCGCTTATACGGTGTCACCATTTCAAGTTTTAGCTTATCAGCCATTGCGACTGTCCTTTACGTTTAAATCTAGTCTTTCAGAGCAATCAGGCAGTCATCTCCTTGCCTTTTTCAATCGCCTCTTCAATGGTACCGACAAGATAGAAAGCCTGTTCGGGCAGATTATCATGCTTACCCTCAAGAATTTCCTGGAACCCTTTGATGGTATCCTTCAATTCAACATATTTACCGGGGGCACCAGTAAAGACCTCAGCAACGTGAAATGGCTGAGAAAGAAAACGCTGAATTTTACGGGCACGGGAAACAACCTGCTTATCTTCCTCAGAGAGTTCGTCCATACCGAGAATGGCAATAATATCCTGTAAATCCTTATAACGTTGCAGAACAAACTGCACATCACGGGCAACCTTGTAGTGCTCTTCACCAATCACCTGCGGATCAAGAATCCGACTGGTGGAATCAAGGGGGTCAACAGCAGGGTAGATGCCAAGCTCAGCAATCTGCCGCGAAAGAACCGTCGTTGCGTCCAGGTGAGCAAATGCTGTTGCTGGAGCCGGGTCAGTCAGGTCATCAGCAGGGACATAGATCGCCTGAACCGATGTAATGGACCCTTTATCCGTTGTCGTGATCCGCTCCTGCAACTCTCCCATCTCAGTAGATAGGGTCGGCTGGTAACCAACGGCTGAAGGAATCCGGCCAAGCAGCGCCGAAACCTCAGAACCGGCCTGGGTAAAACGGAAAATATTATCAACAAATAACAGCACATCCTGACCTTCCTCATCACGGAAGTATTCAGCAACAGTCAAAGCCGACAGGGCAACCCGAGCACGTGCTCCGGGGGGCTCATTCATCTGACCGTAAATCAATGCTGCCTTATCAAGAACGCCGGACTCTTTCATCTCTTCCCAGAGATCGTTCCCCTCACGAGTCCGCTCACCAACACCGGCAAATACCGAGAAACCACCGTGTTGCTGGGCAACGTTATTGATCAGCTCCATAATCAGAACCGTTTTACCAACACCGGCACCACCGAACAGACCAATTTTACCACCACGTGAGTAGGGAGCAAGCAAGTCAACAACCTTGATGCCAGTCTCAAATGACTCAACCTTGGTTGATTGACTGACAAAGTCGGGAGCTGGGCGATGAATGGCCCACGCTATATCATTTTCAATCGGACCGGCTTCATCAACCGGCTGGCCAATAACATTCATGATCCGTCCCAGAGTTTTTGGACCGACCGGCATCTGGATCTGGTCACCCGTATCTAACACGTCCTGACCACGAACCAGACCATCAGTAGAGTCCATAGCAATGGTGCGAACAGTATTCTCTCCCAGGTGCTGGGCAACTTCGCAGACCAGATTCCATTCTTCTTCACCCAGTGAAGGATTAGTCATCTTAACCGCATAGAAGACCTCCGGTAGCTTGCCCGGTTCAAACTCTACGTCTACGACGGGACCAATAACCTGTGTGATCTTTCCCTTGTTCATCATCAAACCTTTCCTCCTTAACCCAACGGGATAAGCTTTTGTATGTCTGAAAACTTGTTATTATTTAATTGATTCGGCACCAGAGATAATTTCCATTAACTCCTTGGTGATTGCCGCTTGCCGTGCCCGGTTGTACTGCAATGTCAGTTTATCAATCATCTCTGCTGCATTCCGGCTGGCACTATCCATTGAAGACATTCTGGCACCCTGCTCAGATGCACCCGATTCAAGAAGTGCCCTAAATAGCTGCACTTCAACCATTTTTGGCAACAACTGAGAGAGAACAAGCCCCTGATTTGGTTCATAGATATAGTCAATATTGGCATCATTAACCTCTTCAGTCTCTTTCGGCTGAATCGGCAATATCCGCTCAACAGTCACAATCTGCACAATCGCACTCTGGAAAGCGTTATAGATGACATAAACCGCATCGTACTTCTCTTCGCAGTATGCATCGACAATCTCTTGACCAATCAGTTGAGCTGTCTTGTAGGTTGCATCGGTGGTGATATTCTCATGAACCTTGGTGATTTTATCTCCAATCCGGTTTTTAAGAAAATCCCGCCCTTTACGACCGATAATCATCAAATCAATATCGGTGAAGCCCTCCTCATTCTGACGAATGAAGCGTTCTGCCTCTTTTGAAACATTGGCATTGAAACCACCACAAAGTCCACGATCCGCCGTCATCAGCACAACTAAAGCTCGTTCGGCCCCACGTCGTTTAAGTAACGGTTGGTCATCAATTTCTTCACTCTGGGCCAAATGTGAGACCACTTCATGCAGCTTTTCCGCATAGGGCCGTGCAGCAACCGCAGCTTCTTGCGCACGACGCAGTTTAGCCGCAGCAACCATCTTCATTGCTTTGGTGATCTGCTCGGTATTTTTAACCGAGCCAATCCGTTTTTTTATGTCCTTCAGACTTGGCATCTGTTCAACCCTTTATTAAATCAGGCTACAAAATGGCTTTTAAACTCTTCCAGAGCCGCCTTGATACGATCTTCCAGATCCTGGTCTATCGCTTGCTTTTCCGTAAGATCATTGATAATGCCGACATGATTTGCCTCCATGAAAGCAAGCATTTCAGTCTCATAACGCTGTACTGCCGTCGTCGGATACTCATCAACATAGCCGTTATTTGCGGCATAGATAGAGAGAACCTGAATGGCAACGGGCATCGGCTGATACTGACCTTGTTTGAGGATTTCAACCAGTCGGGCACCGCGGTTCAGCTGCGCCTGAGTCGTCGCATCAAGATCCGAACCAAACTGAGCAAATGCCGCCATTTCACGATATTGTGCCAAGGCCAGACGCAAGGTTCCTGCAACCTGCTTCATTGCTTTAACCTGAGCAGAACCACCAACCCGGGAAACCGACAAACCAACGTTAATCGCCGGACGGACACCGGAGTAAAACAGGTCAGTTTCCAAGAAAATCTGCCCATCGGTGATTGAAATAACATTGGTCGGGATATAGGCCGATACGTCACCAGCCTGGGTTTCAATAATCGGCAAAGCGGTTAAAGAACCAGCACCTTCAGCATCACTCAATTTAGCGGCACGCTCCAGCAACCGGCTATGAATATAGAAAACATCTCCGGGAAATGCCTCACGACCTGGTGGCCGACGCAACAACAGAGAAAGCTGTCGGTAAGCAACTGATTGCTTGGACAAATCATCATAAATAATCAGGGCATGCCGACCGCTGTCACGGAAAAATTCACCCATGGTGACACCGGTGTATGGTGAGATAAACTGCAGTGGTGCCGGGTCAGATGCCGTTGCTGCAACGATGATTGTATAATCCATCGCTCCATGCTGACGGAGCTTTTCGACGACCTGGGCAACGGTTGAACGTTTCTGCCCGATCGCTACGTAGATGCAGATAACACCATTACCCTTCTGATTGATGATGGTATCAGTCGCAACCGCAGTTTTACCTGTCTGCCGGTCACCAATGATCAATTCTCGCTGGCCACGACCAATTGGAACCATGGCATCAATGGCTTTAAGGCCGGTCTGCATTGGTTCATGAACCGATTTACGAGCGACAATACCGGGGGCCTTGATTTCAACCTGACTATAGGTTTCGGTCTGGATATCCCCTTTACCATCGATCGGAATCCCAATACCATTAACAACCCGACCAACTAACGCTTCACCAACTGGAACCTGGACAATCTGTTCGGTCCGTTTGACCAGATCACCTTCCTTAATATGTTCAGAATCGCCAAGGAGGGCAGCACCGACATTGTCTTCCTCAAGGTTTAGAACCATCCCCATAACACCACCGGGAAATTCCAGAAGCTCACCTGACATCGCCTTGTCAAGGCCGTGAATACGGGCAATACCATCTCCAACAGAGATAATAGTACCGGTTTCACTCACCTCAACCTCACGACCAAAGTCTTCAATCTGCCTCTTGATAATCGCACTGATTTCTTCTGCTCTAATTTCCATAATCTTTTGTTACCCCTTTGCTAAGGTATCCGCAATTCGTTTCAGCTGGGTTTTCACACTACCATCAAATAATTTACCGCCCATCTCAGCCTGAAGGCCACCGATTAGCGATTTATCTATCTCTACGTTCAGAAGCACCTGTTTACCAGTTTGTGTCTCCAAGCTTTTCTGTATTTCTTCCTCACGCTTTTTGGTTAATTTATGTGCAGACTTAATTTTGGCTCGTAGAACACCTGATTGTTCATCTGCAAATCTACGATAATTGAAATCTATTTGCGGCAGATAGATGATCCGCCCTTTCTGCAGAAGAAGGTCAAGGAATTTCCTCATTCCACTGCTCATTTGGAGAAGCTCAGCAACGTCATGCATAATTGCCGATTTCTTTTTCAGTGGAAACGTTGGACTGTCAAGCAACAAACGGAGCAAATCTTCCTTTTTCAGTATTTCAGCAACTCCAGCCAGCTCTTCAGCATAACGCTCAACCTGCTTCTCCTCAGAAGCAATATTCAACAACGCCTTGGCATATCTTATTGAAATCGCACTGTTACTCAATGTAACTCTCCCACCTTTTGCATATACTCGTCGATAAGACGGGTATCGTCGTCTTTGGTGAAGTTCTTCTTCAACAGCTCTTCGGCAATACCAACAGCTAACTGAACCGCCTCACGTTGCAGTTCCGTCCGGGCCTTGGCCACCTCAAACTCGGCTGCGTTTTCTGCATCCTGCTCAATTTTTGCAGCCATAAGTCTTGCACTTTCAATGATTTTTATTTTTTCTAATTCACCTTCGCGGCGAATTGAATCACTGATTTCAGCAATTTCTTCTGTTGCTCGAGCTAACTTAAGGTCATACTCAGCAAACTTTGCCTCTGCTTCTTCCTTGATCCGTTGTGCTTCAGCGAGGCTTTTCTCAATATCTTCCCGCCGCCCGGCAAGCCCTTTTTTTATCGGTTTCGCTAAAAAATAGACCAAGATGGCAATAACTATCGCAAAGTTAAAAAGCCGATATAAAAAATCCTTCAGAAGAACGCCGTTGGCAACCGCATGCTCTCCGCCCGAAGCAAAAGAAATCCCACTGAGAAGCCCGAGCAAAAGCACTGATAGAAGAACGGCTTTAATTTGTTTGTGCATATATCTAAACCTTCCTTCCCTTAAGCCAGCTCTCGGCCCAGAATTTTTGTGGCAATCTGTTCAGCCAATGTTTTGGCCTCTTTCTTCAAGGTTTTACTTGCTTCTTCCGCCTCAGTAGCAACCTGTGATTTAATTGTTTCTAATCGGGAAGAGGCCTTTCCATGTGCTTCAGAAAGTAACTTCGCCTCTTCTTCACTGGCAGCTTTTTTTAATTTGTTTCGCTCTTCATTTGCCTGAAATTTGGCATCGCTGAGCTGCTGCTGATAGCGCTGCATCTTTTCATCAATATCAGTCTCCAGGTTTTTTGCCCCGGCGTACAGACCCGCTATCTTACCGCTCCGCTCATCGATAATCTTTTTCAGCGGTTGATAGAGTATTTTATTAAGAATAATTAGGAGAATAATGAAGTTAAGGAACTGCAGACCAAGGGTCCAGTCAACGCTTATCACCTAGTTTACCTCTTTGGATGAAGTTTCCGATATGCTGATTTGTGCAGATACCGAGTATAAATTATTTTTTGCACATAGGGTTTTTTGGTTAAGGTGCGGATTGTTATCATAATTTAGAGGACCGTGTCAAGCACTTGACCTCTACATGCTATACATTTAGAACATATTTGGGGGCAGTTGGCTCAGATCCATAGATTGCTACTTGGTCGACTTCTTTTCCTCATGATTTGATACTTTAACAGCAGCCTCTTTGACCATCCCTAACATTTTTATTTCACCATTAAAGATAACTTTTTCAGCTATTTTTAATATCGGCGTTTCAATGCTTCCTTCAACCCGTGCTGGTGCTCTCAAATCTACGCTTGTCGTGGCTTTAATATTTCCCTCAAAATGACCACTGAGGATAAGTGAGCCAACCTCAATACTCCCGTCAATTTCAGCAGATTCACCAACAATCAGCGTATCGCTCGATTTTATTTCGCCGGAGAAAATTCCATCCAGACGCACCATCTCATCAAAACTCATCTTTCCCTCAAACCGACTCCCCGGTCCCAAAAATGCCTTAATATCCGCCTTGTTGATCGCAATTGGTTTTTTCATGGTCGCCGGCTCCTGTTTCTTACTGTTAAACATACAGTTCTCCACTTTTCATTTAGGTTGATGGCTCTCAGATTAAACGCCCAGCAACTCCAGGATTCTGCTCAGCTCTGCCTGGTCATGGTAATTGATCTCTATCCGCCCTCCCTGGTTTTTGACGTGAACCTTCACCTGGGTTCCCAGTTGTTGTCGGAGGCTATTTTCTAATTCAAGCAGGTCAGGATCTAGCGGTTTTTCAACCTTTGGCTTCTCAAACCTTTTACCAAACATATTTTTGATTTTTTTGACTAATTTTTCAGTTTCACGTACCGATAATTTCTTTCTGATAATTTCGTCACTTGCTTCCAGAATATCATCTTCATTCTCCAGGGCCAATAATGCACGAGCATGCCCCATGCTCAACCGACTTTCAATCAGGTCATTCTTTACCTTTTCCGGCAGTCGCAACAACCTCAAAGCATTGGCAACCGTTGAACGATCCTTACCAACCCGCTTGGCAACCTCTTCCTGGAGCAAGTCAAAGCTCTCCATTAAGTGGTGGTATGCTCCCGCCTCTTCCAGAGGGTTGAGGTCTTCTCGCTGAATATTTTCTATCAGAGCAATTTCCAACGCTCGATCTTCTGCAACATCCTGTATAACCACCGGGACACTGACCAGCCCCACTTTCTGTGCAGCTCTCCAGCGTCTTTCTCCAGCAATAATTTGATAGTGATCATCATGGCGTCTCACCACCAAAGGCTGAATAATCCCCTTCTCTTCAATTGAAGCGACCAATTCTGCCATCTTGCTATCAGCAAAAGTTTTACGTGGTTGACGATGGTGCGGCTTCAGGTCTTCGATCGGACAGGAAAAATACTTTTT